>JANNPG010000244.1:0-17471 GCA_031399805.1 Betaproteobacteria bacterium
GCATACACGCCGTCGAAACGATTGTCCGGCAAATCAAGCTTGAGAAAATCCTGCTGCCACACTTCGCAGCCACTATCGGCGCGCGCCATTGCCGCGAAGCGCGCAGCACCTTCCAGGCCAATTGCAACGTGGCCGAGTCCGGCGAACACCTTGAGGTCGCGTCCCGGCCCGCAGCCGAAATCAAGCACGGTGTGGGGCGGCGTGCCCTCGATGTGTTGAAGCAGTGACGCGATGTTCTGGCTGACGTCGTGATCGCGCGTGCCGGCGCGGAAATCCTCCGCGCGCTGGTCGTAATAAGCCAGCGTGAGTTCGGCAATCTTTTCGAGGTCCTGCGTATCCAGTTTCGGATTCTCGTTGAACAATTAACCCGCACGCTTGTTGTCACCGGTTCCGCTAGCGGCCGGCTGCTTCGTTTGCGCCGCGTCTTCGGGTTTGAAATCCCCGATGACGGATTTCAGCGGACACACGTTAAAGGCTGGACATTTCCTGCAACCAACTGCCAATGCGACGGGGCATAAAGTCATGGCATTTCTCCTTGGGGTCTATTTGTCAGCGGCGCGCGTTTCATTATGTTACGGACTCTAAGCCTTGGCCGCGGCGGCGACCGCTTCGTCTAAATTCCAATACTCGCCAATCTGGCGGGCGTGCGGCTTGCCGTCAGGCCGGGTCAGGCAGTGGACGAGAAAAGTCATATTGTTCTCATGCCGCGAGGCATGCCAGGCGTCCCGGCTGCAGGGACAGCGTCGCCGGGGATACGCCGCTGCTGACAGCGCGTACGCGATGCATTTCTCCTATCGGGCATTGGTGCGGTTCAGCAGCATTTACAATAGTGTACAGGATCGCTCGAATTGCCGAGGAAAAAATTGTAATTTATCAAATCGCGGCAGCGTGCGCGGCTCGCAGCGCGCGATTCCAATTGCGCGGCCCGTGCACCGTTGAGGCATGTCAAAATGCGTCCGGGCCGTATCTGCAAGCATAAAGAAGAACGGCGGGAAGGAATCTCAATGAGGCATAGTCCGGCAATACGGCGACAGTTACCCCATCCCCGTTGGTTGACGCGAGGCGGCTGCACGAGCGGGGTGGCTTTGCCTGAAACGGGCATCGCATGAACATCGCTCTACTCGGGACTTCGGGTGCCGGCAAAGGCACGCACGCCGGCCCATTGTGCAGCCGTTACAACCTGCAGCACATTTCGACCGGCGACCTGCTCCGGCAAAACCTTGAAAGCGGCAGCGCGCTCGGCACGCTGGCGCGCAAATACATGGAGCGCGGCGAACTGGTGCCGGATGAAGTCGTGGACGGCATGATCGAGGAGTGCGTGCGCAAGCTCGACGCGCAGAAGGGTACGCTCTTCGACGGTTTTCCGCGCACGGTCTACCAGGCGCAATTCCTCGACGACTTGTTGAAGCCGTTCAATCGCGCGCTGATTGCGGCGATTTACCTCGACGTCTCCGACGCGGAAGTCGTCAGCCGCCTCGTCAGCCGGCTGACCTGCCGCAAGTGCCAGACGCCTTATCACGCGACGATCAGGCCGCCGCAGGCCGCCGGCACGTGCGATCTGTGCGGCGGCGAGCCGTACCAACGCGCCGACGACACCGACGACATGGTGAGCACGCGGCTGCGCGTCTTTCATCGCACAACCGGACAGGTGGTTGATTACTACACGCGTACGAACAAGCTGATCATGGTGCCCGGCGAAGGCGCTATCGACGCGGTCGGTGCACGGCTCATCGGGACACTGGACGCGGTCAAGACGCGCAGCCACAGATTCGTGGCGCAGGCGGAAGCCAGGGAGGTTACGGCTGCGCGCGCCACGGCCGTATTGCCGCGGCAGCTCGCGCGGCACAGCCTGGACGTCGTGCTGCTGGGCGGCCCCGGCTCAGGCAAGGGCACGCAGTCCGAGCAACTGAGCAGGCAGTTGACGCTGCCGCACATCGCGACCGGCGATTTGTTCCGCGACAACCTGAAAAATTCGACCGCGCTGGGTAAGCTCGCCAAGACGTACATGAACCGCGGCGAACTCGTGCCCGATGACGTGACCGAGGGGATGGTCGAGGAGCGCCTTGCGCGGCCCGACACGCGCGACGGCTTTATTCTCGACGGTTTTCCGCGCACGCTGCCGCAGGCGCAGGCGCTGATGGAAATGATGGCGGGCATGCAGCGGCGAATCGCCGGCGTGCTCTACATCAATGTCTCGGATGAGTCGATCGTGAGCCGCCTGTCAGGCCGGCTGATCTGCCGCGATTGTCAGACGTCTTATCACCAGCAGTTCAAGCCGCCGAAACAATCCGGCGTCTGCGACGGTTGCGGCGGCGAGTTATACCAGCGCGACGACGATAATCCAAACACCGTGCGCGCGCGGCTCAAGACCTTTCACGGCCAGACCAAGCCGCTCATCGAGTATTACACCAGGGCCGGCGTGCTCCACGAGATCAACGGCGAGGGCGAGGTCGCGCAAGTCGTCGAGCGCACGCTAGCCGTCGCGCGCAGCCTGGCGCAAATCAGGTAATGATGGGTCGCTGGTCAATCTATACACAGCGATGGGCGGGGGTTGGGTGATGGACGCGCAGCGCATCACCGCGGCCGAGCCGGCGTCCAAGGCCGGGGCGGGCGCCAGATAATGAAATTTGCGGGGCCGTAAATGAGCAAGCCATAGAAATCGTATAATCACCCCGCAATTTTTTCATTGACGAGGAGTACAGCATGAACCGTTACATTCGAATATTGAGCACGTTGTTTGCGTTTGCAGTCATGGGCCTGCTCAGCCTGCAACCGACGATGGCCGCGACCGGGCACATTCTGGATCAGGACGCGGACGCGGCGCTGAAGCATCTCTACTCGACTTCGCCGGGAGCCAAGGCGCTCGGCGACAAAGCCAGCGGCGTCCTGGTGTTCCCGAGCATCACCAAGGCCGCCTTCGTCGTCGGCGCGCAGGGCGGCGACGGCGTGCTGTTCGAAAAGGGCAAACCGGCCGGCTACTACAACTCGGGTGCGGTGTCAGTGGGACTGCAGGCGGGCGTGCAAACCTACGGCTACGCGTTGTTCTTCATGAACCCTTCTGACCTTGCCTACCTTAAGAATAGCAGCGGCTGGTCTTTGGGCGTCGGGCCGACTATCGTGGTCGCGGACGCCGGCGCGGCGAAGGATGCTTCGACTCTGACCGGCAAGCCGGGCGTCTACGCGTTCATTTTCGACCAGAAGGGGCTGATGGCGGGGATCGGTCTCGTCGGCCAGAAGATCAGCAAGATCAAGTGATCCTGGCGGGCATTGGGCTCGCGTCCAGCCTGCTCGCCAACACGCCGGTGGTCGCCGCCTCGATTCTGCTCATCCAGGGTTATATGGTGATATGACGCTGGCGTCGGCATGCTCCGCGGGGGAAACGTTCATGTACTTGACGTTGTCGAGCGGGATGAAGTGTATTCCGCCGTCGGCCTCGATCATCAGCGCGCGCCGGAATTTTCACAACTATCCGCCAGACAGGCATACTCTATGCCTATGACGAATCCTTCAAATCTGCGGGAACTTCCGCGCACCGTGCTCGCCGTGCTGTTCATCGCGGTCATGATCGTCGCGAGCCTGTGGATACTGCAGCCGTTTCTGCCGGCGCTGATCTGGTCGACGCTGGTCGTGGTCTCGACGTGGCCGCTGATGCTGGCGGCGCAGAAGCGATTGTGGGGGAAGCGGGGCCTTGCGGTGATGGTGATGACGATCGCGCTGCTGCTGGTCGTGATCGTTCCGCTCGCGCTCGCCGTGCTGACCATTGCCGAACATGCCGATGACGTTGCCGAGTGGCTGAAAACGCTCGCGCAAGCGGGCGTGCCCGCCCCGCCCGCATGGGTTGAGCGGCTGCCGCTGGCGGGCCCGAAGCTCGCTGCCGATTGGCAGGGCATCTCGGCGCTCAGCCCCGATGAGTTGCACGCGCGTGTGGCGCCGTATGCGACGGACGCCGCGCGCTGGATCCTGAGCAAGTCCGGCAGTCTCGCGGCGTTCTTCCTGCATCTCGCGCTGACGGTGATTATTTCGGCGCTGCTCTACTACAAGGGAGAGGCGGCCGCCGGCGGCTTGCGCGCATTCGCCCGGCGGCTCGCCGGGCCGCGCGGCGAGCAGTCGGTCACGCTCGCGGGGCAGGCGATCCGCGCGGTCGCGCTGGGCGTCGTCGTCACCGCCGTCGTGCAGGCCGCGCTCGGCGGCGTCGGCCTCGTGGTAGCAGGCGTGCCGCTCGCGGGTTTGCTGACGGCACTCATGTTCGTGCTCGCGGTGGCGCAGATCGGCGCCGGGCCGGTACTGATACTCGCCGTGGCCTGGCTCTACTGGACTGGCGACACGTTGACGGCGACGGTGTTTCTCGTGTGGGCACTATTCGTGGGCAGCATCGACAACGTGCTGCGCCCGCTCCTCATCAAGCGCGGCGCGGATCTGCCGCTGATACTGATTTTTGCCGGCGTCATCGGCGGCCTGCTCGCTTTTGGCGTCGTCGGGCTCTTCGTCGGCCCGGTCGTGCTGGCGGTCGCCTATACCGAGGTCAGCGCGTGGGTGGATGAAAACGAAGCGAACGGTGGCAGCCCCCCGGAACACCCTGCGAGCGGCGCTTGAGGGTGCAATGGGCGCAGAAATCGAAAGTCGCCTATCGCGAAGTTAACAAGCGCCGCGTCGCTGATCGTTACGAGGCGGCACACTTTTCGTCTGAAGCGGGCTACGCGTGGGATCAGGTGCAAGCTACCGGCAGGGTGAATTCATGATTCCCCGCTCGATCGTCTACGCGGATCAGCAGCGGGTCGTCAACGGGGCGGGCCTCCCGGATTGGAAATGCGTGTACCGGTTTCTGGGCGACATGATCGAGGCTCGGGACCAGACAGGCTAGCGTTCGGCTGCGCAGTACCGGGACCCGCGCGGCGAACGACAAATGTGGCGCCCCGAAGACGAATCGAACGTCCGACCTGTCCCTTAGGAGGGGACTGCTCTATCCACTGAGCTACCGGGGCGTGAGCGCGTATTCTAGCGTAAAATGTGTACCGGTTTTATCGCTTGTCCCAGAGGAAATTCAATGCTCAAGTGGCTGCTGATCGCGTTTGTGGTCGGCGTAGCGCTGCTGTTGTGGCGGATTACCGCGCATGCCAATCGCAACCTGCCCAATGCCGGCGATATTGCGCCGGATTTCAAGCTTGTGGATCAGAGCGGCAAAATGCGCGCGCGCGATGAGTTCCGCGGCAGGTGGCTGGTGCTTTATTTCTATCCGCGCGACGATACGCCCGGCTGCACCGAGCAGGCGGCGCGTTTTCGCGACGCCATGCGCGGACTTGAGGCACTGGGCGCTACCGTGTGCGGCGTCAGTGTCGACGACAGTGAAAGTCACGCGGCCTTTGCGCGCAAATACAATCTGCCATTCGCGTTGCTCGCGGACCGCCAGGGCGAGGTGGCCGCGCGCTACGGGTCGCTGCGCGATTTCGGGCTGCTGAAGTTCGCGAAGCGCAATACGTTTCTGATCGATCCGCAAGGCAGGGTCGCCAAGGTGTATCTGGGCGTGAACCCGGCGCGCGGTACCGAAGAAGTGGCGAGCGATCTCAAACAAATGGTTGCATCATGATCCAGGGCATAGATCACATCGTGCTGACGACGCGCGATCTCGATAAATGCATCGCGTTCTACACGCAGGCGCTCGGCATGCAGCTCGAAACGTACGGCGCGGGCCGCATTGCGTTTCGGTTCGGCGCGCAGAAATTCAACGTGCATCCGCCGGGCTTCGAAGCCGGCATCAAGGCACGCAACCCGACGCCCGGTTCGCTCGATCTGTGCTTTCTCGCCGCTTGTCCGCTGGAAGACGTGATCGCACGGCTCAAGCTTCACGGCGTCCCGATCGAGGAGGGGCCGGTAGTGCGCACCGGCGCACGCTTTCCCATCCGCTCGGTGTATGTGCGCGATCCGGACGACAATCTGATCGAGATAGCCGTGCCAGCGGAAAAAGCGTGAGGCGTGAGGCGTTAGGCGTGAGGAGGCAAAAGAAAATGGCGCGCGATTCGATGTGGATTATCGCCACTCGCCTCTCGCCTCATGCCTAACGCGTTTCGCTCCGCATATTCCCATGCCTTTAGTCACCCTCGACCATGCCTGCCTCGCATTCGGCCACGTCGCGTTGCTCGATCATGCCGAGCTCGTGATCGAGCGCGGCGAGCGTATCGGCCTGATCGGGCGTAACGGTACGGGCAAATCGAGCCTGCTCAAGATCATCAGCGGGGAACTGCCGCTCGATGACGGCAAGCTATGGCGCGAACCGGAACTCAAGTTCGCGCTGGTGGCGCAGGAGCCGGGCCTCGATCTGGAGGCCACGGTGTTCGATGCGGTGGCGGCCGGTCTCGGCGCGCAGACCGCACTTCTGCATGAATACCGGGAGCTCACGCACAAGCTGGTTGACGAGGAAGGCGACCACGCGGCAATGCTCGAGCGGATGCATGAGTTGCAGACCGAGTTCGAGCACAACGACGGCTGGAGCGCCAACTCGCGCGTCGAAACAACACTCGACCGGCTGGGACTCGATCCCGATGCGCGCGTGGGAGCGCTGTCCGGCGGGCTCAAGAAGCGCGTCGCGCTGGGACGGGCGCTCGTCACCGAGCCTGAATTGCTGCTGCTCGACGAACCGACCAACCATCTGGACGTCGCCGGTATCGAATGGCTCGAGGAGTTGCTCGTCAATTTCGGCGGCAGCGTGCTCTTCGTGACGCACGACCGGCGCTTTCTCGATAATGTGACCACGCGCGTCGTCGAACTCGATCGCGGGCGGCTGGCGGGTTTTCCGGGCAGCTATGCGGAATACCAGCGACGCAAAGAGGAACTCCTCAACGCCGAAGTCCAGCAGAACGCGAAATTCGACAAGCTGCTCGCGCAGGAGGAGGTATGGATACGCAAAGGCATCGAAGCGCGCCGCACGCGCAACGAGGGCCGCGTGCTGCGGCTCGAGCAACTGCGCCGCGAGCGCGCGGCGCGGCGCGACCGCCTGGGCCAGGTCAATCTCGATGTCGCCGCGGGCGAGCGTTCGGGCAAGCTGGTGGCCGAACTGCAGCACGTCAGCAAATGCTTCGGTGACCAGCGCGTCATCGACGATTTCTCGTGTGTGATTCAGCGCGGCGACAAGGTCGGCTTGCTGGGGCCCAACGGCTGCGGCAAGACGACCTTGCTCAAGCTGCTGCTGGAGGAACTCAAGCCCGACGCGGGCACGGTGCGGCGCGGCACCAAGCTGTCGGTCGCCTATTTCGACCAGTTCCGCGCGCAGCTCGACGATAACGCGACGCTCGCCGAAGTCATCAGCCCCGGCTCGGACTTCGTCGAGATCGGCGGCACGCGCAAGCACGTGATTTCGTATCTCGGCGACTTTTTGTTTCCGCCGGAGCGCGCGCGCGCCAAAGTTGCGAGTCTCTCGGGCGGCGAACGCAACCGGCTGCTGCTGGCGCGGCTTTTCGCGCAGCCCGTCAACGTGCTGGTACTCGACGAGCCGACCAACGATCTCGATATAGAAACGCTGGAGTTGCTCGAAGCGCTGCTGCAGGAGTATTCGGGTACTCTGTTTCTGGTGAGCCATGACCGGACCTTTCTCGACAATCTCGTCACCCAGGTGATCGCGTTCGAAGGCGAGGGCAGGCTCGTTGAATACGCGGGCGGTTATGCGGACTGGCGGCGCGCGAAAGAATTCGGTGCGCGGACCCTGCGCGCCGATGACAATCACGTGGAGCGTGCACGCAAGCCGGCGCAGCAACCGGCCGCGCCGCACGCGCCACGGGCGGCGGCGCAGGCCAGGTTGAGCTCCAGGGAGGCGCGCGAGCTTGCCGCATTGCCGGACCGCATCGCCGCGCTCGAACAGGAGCAGACCGAGATTTCACAACGCCTGGCCGATGCGGCGCTTTATCGCGACGATCCGGCGCAGGTGAAGCGCCTGCAGGCAAGGCTTGCGCAGGTCGAAGCGGAGCTCGCCGCGTGTTACGTGCGGTGGGAGGAACTCGAAGGCCGCGCTGCGGCAGCGCCGGTAAAATGATCATGAATAGCTATGGGTGATTGAGTGATTAAGTGATTTAGGGATTAAGTTACTCAAGCACTCAATCACCAATTCACAGTTCATTTACCCATTACCCATGACTCATCACGCATTACCAATATTCAATGGCTGATTTCTGGCGTGGATGCGGTTACCACCTGCTCGCGCGCGACGCCGGCGGGCGGCTGGTGGTCACTGAGGATTACCTGCGCGCGTATTACGCGCGCCCCGAGCTGGCGCCGGTCGCCGCGTCGTGCGCGGCGGAGCAGGCGCTGCATGCGGCGCTGCTGGACGCACCGCGGCTTGCGGTCGACGAGCAAACGGTAGCTGGGATTCGCGACGAGGACGCGCGCGAAAATTACCGCGTCATGTTGCGCTTTCGCGACCAGTTGCTGGCGGCGCCGTCGCTCGAGGCGTTCTATGCGGGATTATTCCGCCACGACATTGCGGTGCCGCCGCTGTTCATCGACCAGACAGTGCAGGCAATACTGCGTGGCATCCTCGATGGTGAGGGCGACGGTCTCAAAGCGCGCGCGGCGGAGTTGTTTTTCCGGCGCCAGCGCGTTAACGTGGAAAATGGCGCCATCCGGCTCGCCGACGATGAAACCGTTGCCGTGCATGCGAGTGGCGGCGGTCTGGGCAGTCTCGGCAAGCTGATACGCGAGGCGCAGATACCGGTGCGCACGATAGAACTCGACGTGCTCGATGACAAGACCCACGCCGAGTACTGGACGCGCGACGAGCGCTTCGATACCGTGCTGCAACTCAACAGCACGCATGCGGGATGCGGCGCGCTGTGCCGCGTGATCGAAGCGTGGGTGGCGCATTTTCATCAGACGCCGGTGACGGTGACCCCGGTGCGCGAGATCCCGGACGAAGACTGGGCGTGGCATGTCGGGCTCGATGCGGAGTCCACATTGATGTTGAACGAGATTTATAATGGCGGCGACGTGGACGAAGAACGCATGCGGCGCATCATCGGACTCTACCGGCTTGATTTCAGCAATCCATCCGACATGCGCGCGGAGCTTGCCGGCAAGCCGGTGTTTCTCGGCCTGGCGGCGACACCGGACGGCCAGTTGCGCATGAAGCCGCAGAACCTCCTGATGAATCTGCCGCTGGCGAGGCGCGCATGACGCCGCACGCCGAGCGCTTCGGGCGGATCGTCGCCGGCGCGGACGAAGCGATCAATCTCGCCGAAGCGGCTCTGCTCATCGCCGCCGAGGAGTATCGCGATCTCGATATCGCGGCCTACCTGGCGCGCCTTGACGACATGGGCGCGGCGCTCAAGCGTCGCCTGCGTCCCGATATAAGCCCCGCCGATACCCTCATCGCGTTAAACCGGTTTCTGTTCGACGAGCACGGGTTTAGCGGCGACGCCGCCAATTACTACGATGCGCGCAACAGTTTTCTCAATGAGGTACTCGACCGCAAGCGCGGCATTCCGCTCACGCTCGCATTGATTTACCTCGAAATCGGCCGCCGCATCGGATTGCCGGTGCACGGGGTGTCGTTTCCGGCGCACTTTCTCGTCAAGTGCCGGTTGCGCGAGGGCACGGTGGTGCTCGATCCCTATGCCAAGGGCGCTTCCCTGAGCTTCGACGATTTGCGGCAGCGCGTGAAAGCGCTGCGCAACGGCGTCGAGCCGACAAAATCCATGGTGTCAGGCATGCTGGCAACCGCCAGCAACAAGGAAATACTCACGCGCCTGCTGCGCAACCTCAAAGGCATTTATTCGCACCATAAAGAGTGGATGAAAGCGCTGATGGCGACCGACCGCATCATCAGTGTTGCGCCGGAAATGGCCGAGGAATACCGTGATCGTGGCATGATTTATATCAATCTCGAGTGCTACCGCGCCGCGCTGTTCGATTTGCAGGCCTACCTCAAGATGCTGCCAGTCGCGCGGGATGCGGATACCGTGCGTGAAAAGGTGGTTGAACTGCAAGTGGTCGCGTCGCGGCTGAATTGATGTCCGTATATCGGGATCATGCGAAGTAAATGCATGTTTGATATTGCCCGGCGCGATGTGCTGCTGTGTCGATGGTCCGCCCGGCTGCTCGCGGCGGGATCGGGTTTGCGCGCGTCCCGCTCCGCGCTGCCGGAAATGCACGCATGAATGCCGCGCCATGAGGCGTAGCGAGATCGTCGACGGCCTCGAACTGATCAGCCACGTGCCGGCGGCTCCGTCACATGCGGCGCCGCTGCTGTTTGTACACGGCGCATTCGTTGCGGCTTGGTGCTGGGACGATTACTTTCTGCCGTATTTCGCGCGGCGCGGTTACGCCGCGCATGCGTTGAGCTTGCGCGGCCACGGCGCCAGCGAAGGCTGGGATACCCTCTCGGCTTCGAGCATCGACGACTACGAAACGGACGTGCTGCGCGTGGCGCGGCAGATCGGCGGGCGGCCGGTGGTGGTCGGGCATTCGATGGGCAGCATGGTCGTGGAGCGCTGCCTGCATAAGCTCAATGCAGCCGCGGCGGTGTTGATGGCATCCGTGCCGCCGGAGGGCCTGTTGGGATCGTCGCTGCTGCTCGCGGCGCGCGACCCTGAACTATTCGGCGAGATGAACCTCATCCAGTACGCGCATCCGGGTTTTGCAACCCTGCAGGGCGTGCGGCGCGCGATATTTTCCGGACAAATCGCGGACGAGGAAGTCGGCAAACATCTCGCGCGCATGCAACCGGAGTCCCAGCGCGCGGTATTCGACCTGTCGTGGCCGCAGCAATTTTTCATTGGCCACGCGAAGGGCGTACCGGTGCTGGTGCTGGGCGGCGAAAACGACGCGTTTTTCCCGCCCAATATGATCGAATCGACCGCGCGCGTTTATGGTGTAACGCCGTATATATTTCCGGGCATGGCGCATGCGATGATGCTCGGGCGTGACTGGCAGCAGGTGGCCGATCATATTATCGAATGGCTTGGCGGCGTCGGCGCTTGACAGCGGCGACGCCCGCACCGTAACAGGGGTAATTCGGCGGGTTAGATGGATGGCGTCGCTGTCGGCGCCGACTGCTGCACGTCGCTAACCGGAGTCGCTTGCAGGGGCGCAGATACCTGCGGCGCATCGAGTGCCGCGCCCGACGGTTTTGCCGGTTCGTTGGCCTCGGCGCGCGGCTTGGTTTTCAGCTCGGGAATATCTTCCTCGTCTTTCTCCGGCGGGGGATTACCGTCGTAGACCAGGTTGCGCCGGCGCTGGAGATAGGCGTCACGCTGAAACTCGTACGGGTCGAGCGCCGCCTCATCGAGAATCTTGGTCGAATCAAGCAGGTTGGCGCGCAGGTTGATGATGTAGAGTCCCCATACCAAATTGCGCGTCCGCATATGATCGCGCCAGATCAGGCGGATCGGATCGAGCTTGAAGTCCACGAGCTTGCCCAAGCTATCGCGGAACGAACTGGGGCCGAAAAAGGGTACTTGCAAATAGGGGCCGGAGTTAATGCCCCAGCGTCCGAGCGTCTGGCCGAAGTCTTCCTTGTGCTTTTCGAGTCCGATTTCGGTCGCCACGTCGATGAACCCGGCCAAACCGACCGTCGTGTTGATGGCGATGCGCCCGACATCGGATACCGCGTCGCCGACCTTGCCTTGCAGCAGATTGTTGAGCGCGGTGAGGACATCGTACAAATTGTTGTAGAAGTTGGTAACGCCGGTGCGCACGAGTTGCGGTATCACGGTTTTATAAACGGTTGCGACCGGCTTCAGGACGACCTTGTCGAGCCCGTCGTTCAGATGATAGATCGTGCGATTGAGTGGCTCCAGCGGATCGCGCGGATTTTTGGTGCTGGCGCAACCGCCGAGTAATGCCAGCGACAACAAGCCCAGCAGGCAGGACAGGCGAATCCGGGCGTTAAAAGCACTCATAAGATGGTTCCGGTCTTGGGTCGGGTTGCGCCATGTTTTGGCCATTATAACAATGATTTCGGACAAATCCAACGTCATATATCGGTGCTATTTGCAGGCGCTTGAGGCGCCAAACGGGGGGGCGCGCAGCACGGTTCTGAGATGCCCCGTGTGCAACCTGTCCGGGCCGCGCTGACCCCGATCATCAGCGTGCGGGCTTTTTCCGCGGTTTGGCTTCGGGCGTCGCGGCCGGTGCCGGTGCTGGCGGTAAAATCTGCGCCGCTGCTTGAGCGGCGGCCTGCGCCTTGATTTCCTGTTCGCGGGCGGCTTCGGCTTTCTGGCGAATTTCGTCGAGGGTCGTTTGGGTATGGGGGAGCAGGGGACCGCCCAGGCTCACGGCGTGCTCCGCCGCGGCCAGCGCTTCATTGAACTTGCCGCGCTCGACCAGTACGTGGGCCAGATTGTTGAATGCCGCAACGGCATCGGGATGATCCTGCGACGCTTTCGTGAACGCGGATTCCGCCGTGACGATGTCGTGTAGCGCATACGCGGTATTGCCGCGCCCCATCTGTCCGGCAAGGCTGTTCGGCCAGCGCTTCAACATCGCGTTGTACGCCGTGAAGGCGTTCTGGATCTGACCGTTTTTCTCGAGCGCGATGACGGCGTTCGCATATCGCGGCTCGGTGGCGGTTACCGGCACCCGATCAGGCGGCACGGCGACCATTGCCCAGTAGTTTTCATGCTTCCATATTTTTTCGAACACGGGAAGCGGTGTTGGCCGGCGCTGCCGTATGCCCGAGCGTCGTATCACTTCGAGCCGGTCGAGGTCGTAGCCGACAACGACCGAGTAATGCCATAGCGGAAACCAGTCGAACGGACCGTAGTTCTCGAGCACGATCGCAGGCGTCCCGGCGGCGACCTCGCGCAGCATATCGGTTACTTGCGGCGCCAGCTCGTAGGCGACCAGTCCGCGCCGCCGCGCCGCCGCCAGCATTTCGACCTGCAGGCTGCCCTTGCGTCCGGGCAGGTATACCTGGTCAACAAGATCCTCGGGGGTCACCTTGACGCCCGCGGCGTTGAGCACCATCGCGAGTGCGGCGGGGCCGCAATAATAGTCGTCTGCCTGCGGGTAGAAGGGGACCTGCGTGAGTTCCGCGCGCGGCGGCAGATCCGCCGGCCGCTGTTCCTTGAGCGCGTACGTTTGTGGCGCGATGAGCGAACAGCCGCTGAGCAACGCGCTGAAAAAAAGAAAGCCCGCGATCAAGCGGGCTTTACTGCTGTGCATCGGGATGCCTGGTTTACTTGTACATGTACCAGATGATCAGTCCGATGACGATGACGCCCGCAGCCCACCACCAGCCGCTGGAACCCGCGCCGGCCGGCATCGAGTCGATCTTGCCGGCAATGCGGTTAATTTCTTCCTGCGTCATGGCGTTTACACGATCCTGCGCGTTTGCAGTCGAGAGGCCCAGCGCTTCGAACTGCTTGGCCACATCCGCGCGGCTGATGAAATCGCGCACTTTATCGACGTTCGACAGATCCTGCGCACTGGCGACGGCCTGATCGGTGCCTATCATTCCAGCCTGAGTCGAGAACGGTAGCAGGATCATGCTCACGATTAACAACTGGCTGATTAGTTTGGATAAAAATTTCATCAGAAACCCCCTGTCATTGGTTGAAAAGGTTTGTCATCGAAAGCGCCCGCACGACCATTAACTGACGCCTGTTTCTCTTATATATCCAGCGTATCGCCAGCGTCAAGTGCAGCATACACATCTGCCCGAAATGGCGCAAATTTTCACCTTTTGTGTTGGATTTTTGCAATGGCTGCGCGGTCCCCCAGCAAAAACAAAGCCTGTCCGCAAGCGGCGGCGGGGTGTCGCATAATTAGCCGCGGGCGCGGACATGGCGGGAAGATTCATCGTTTCGAAATCCCTGCATACCGGGTGTTATAATTTGCACTGAATTTTAGAGCCTCGCCGTAGCGCCCATAGCGCTTCATTATTCGTAAGGACTTCCGCCATGCTGACCCAAGTCAAACCCGCACTGCAACTGAAAGACATGAGCCTGTTTCGCCAGCAATGCTATATCGACGGTCAATGGGTGGACGCCGACAATAAAAGCACGCTTGCCGTCAATAACCCGGCGGACGGCCTGCAGATCGGCACCGTGCCGAAAATGGGCACGGCGGAAACGCGGCGCGCGATTGAAGCCGCCAACGCGGCGTGGCCCGCGTGGCGCGCCAAACTCGCCAAGGAGCGCGCGACGATCCTGCGCAAGTGGTTCGACCTCATCGTGGCGAACCAGGATGACCTGGCGATGTTGATGACTATCGAACAGGGCAAGCCGCTCAATGAGTCAAAAGGCGAGATTGTCTACGGCGCCTCGTTCATCGAGTGGTTCGCCGAAGAAGGCAAACGCATCTACGGCGACACGATTCCGCAGCACCAGTCCGACAAGCGCATCGTGGTCATCAAGCAGCCGATCGGCGTGTGCGCGGCGGTGACGCCGTGGAATTTTCCGAATGCGATGATCACGCGCAAGGCCGGTCCGGCGCTGGCCGCCGGCTGCACCATGGTCATCAAGCCCGCGAGTTATACCCCGTACTCCGCATTGGCGCTGTGCGAGCTCGCGCAGCGCGCCGGCATCCCGCAAGGCGTGATCAATGTTATCACCGGTTCCGCGGGGCCGATCGGTGCGGAACTCACGTCGAACCCCATCGTGCGCAAGTTCACCTTCACCGGCTCGACCGAGGTCGGCAAACAGTTGATGGCGCAGTGCGCGGGGACGGTCAAAAAAGTTTCGCTCGAACTCGGCGGCAATGCGCCGTTCATCGTGTTCGACGACGCGGACATCGACGCCGCGATCGAAGGCGCGATGGCGTCCAAGTTCCGCAATACGGGCCAGACCTGCGTATGCGCCAACCGCTTGTTCGTGCAGGAGGGCGTCTACGACATATTCGCGGAGAAGCTCGCCGCCAAGGTCGCCGCCATGAAAATCGGCGGTGGCCTGGAAGAGAACGTCATGCAGGGGCCGCTGATCGATATGAAGGCGGTGGAGAAAGTTGAAGAGCATATCGCGGATGCGGTCGGGAAGGGTGCGCGCATCGTGACCGGCGGCAAACGTTCCGCCAAGGGCGGCACCTTTTTCGAGCCGACGGTATTGACCGGCGTCACCACGAAGATGAAGGTGACTTACGAAGAGACGTTCGGGCCGGTCGCGCCGTTGTTTCGCTTCAAGACCGAGCAGGAGTTGATCAAGCTCGCGAATGACACGGAATATGGTCTCGCTTCGTATTTCTACAGCCGCGACATCGGACGCATCTGGCGCGTCGCCGAAGCGCTCGAGTACGGCATGGTCGGCATCAACGTCGGCATCATTTCCAACGAGGTCGCGCCCTTCGGCGGCGTGAAAGAGTCGGGGATCGGCCGCGAAGGATCGCATTACGGCATAGAGGAATTTCTCGAGGTCAAATACCTGTGCATGGGCGGCATCGACAAGTAAGAAGAGCAGGATCAAGGATTCAGCAGTAGACCTGAGACAGGCTTATTCCAGCCGTTCCGCGACGACTTTCGCAAACGCTTGCGTGCCGAGTTTGCCGCCGAGATCGGCGGTGCGCGTCGCGGGATCTTTGAGTGCATAATCGACCGCCGCGTCGATTTTCTGCGCGGCCTTCGTGCACGCCGCGTTGTTATGCCGCCGGCCGAGCCATTCGAGCAGCATGGCCGCCGACAGAATCAACGAAGTCGGGTTCGCGCGGTCCTGGCCCGCGATGTCGGGTGCCGAGCCGTGCTGTGCTTGTGCCACGCACAGCTCGTCCCCGGCCATGACCGAGCCGGCGAGCCCGATGCTGCCGGAGAGTTCGGACGCTTCGTCCGACAGAATGTCGCCGAACATGTTGCTGGTGACGATCACGTCAAAGCGCGGCGGGTCGCGCAGCAGCAGCGCCGCCATCGCATCGACGATGACTTCCTCGAGTCTCACGGCCGGAAAGTCCTGTGCGACCTTGCGTACCTCGCGCAGGAACAGCGCGTCCGAAATGCGCAGCACATTCGCTTTATGCACGGCCGTTACGAGTTTGCGCCGTTGCATTGCTGCTTCGAACGCGCGGCGCGCGATGCGATTGCAGCACTTCGCGGTAACTCTGCGCATCGAGATCGCCATGTCCTCGGTCGGCATGAATTCGCCGATCCCCATGTACATATTGCGATCGGCATAAAAGCCTTCGGTGCACTCGCGGAAGATCACGAGATCGACGGGTTTGCCGGTGAGACCGACGCCGAGGCGCGATCGGGCGGGACGAATATTGGCATACAGATCGAGTTTCACGCGGAATTCGCCCGATGGGTTGATGCCGCCTTCCTCGCGCGCCGGATAGTCGAGATGCGACACCGGACCGAGAATGACGCCGGCGGCGGACTTCGCCGCTTCCAGCACGCGCGGCGGCAGCGTGGTGCCTTCCTTCTTGAGTGTTGTAAAACCGATTTCGTCGTGCTGCCATTCAAGTCCCAGCTGGTAGAGCGCATTGGCGCGATCGAGCACGGCCAGCGTTGCCGCGCTGATTTCGGGGCCGATGCCATCGCCGGGCAGAACCAGAATTTTCACGTGAGTCTCCTGTGGTGCGTCGCGTGGTACGCCACCATGTCACGCGAGTGTATCATGCCGGTTCGCAGCAGAAACCGGAGGCAGGCGTGTTTGAAGGATTTCAACAATTCGATATTCAGACTAGCGATCCGCAGGTCACGATCCGCACCGTCGTCGGCGGCAGCGGCCCGCCGGTGCTGCTCATGCACGGAAATCCGCTCACCCACGCGCACTGGCATCTGGTCGCGCCGCGGCTGGCGGAAAAATTCACTGTGGTCGCGACCGATTTGCGCGGCTATGGCGACAGCGGCAAGCCGCGCGGGCTGCTCGATCACAGCAATTATTCTTTCCGGCGCATGGCGCAGGACCAGGTCGACGTGATGCGGCACCTCGGCTTCGACAAGTTCATGGTTGCCGGCCACGATCGCGGCGCGCGCACCGGTTTTCGCATGGCGCTCGACCATCCGGAAAAAGTGCTGAAGTTCGCCAGCATTGATATCCTGCCGACGCACCACGTGTGGAACAATGTCACGCACAAGTGGTTTCTCAATTCGTACCACTGGAGTTTCATGGCGCAGCCGTACGATTTTCCGGAACAACTGCTTGCCGGCAAGGAGGAGTATTACATTCGGCACAAACTCGAGAAGCAGGGGCTGGGCAAAGGCGGCATCAGCGCGGAAACGCTCAAGGAATACATTCGCTGCTGCACGCCGGAAAATATTCACGGCGTGTGCGAGGATTACCGCGCCGCGGCGGGCATAGACCTTGAAATGGATACCCAGGACTTCGCTGCCGGGCGTAAAATCAGCTGTCCTTTGCTGGTGATCGTCGGCGGACAAAGCCACACGTCGAAGTTCTACAGCTTCGAGGACGCGTGGTCGAGGTACGCGGCCAACCTTGTGCGCTGCATTGCGTTGCCGTGCGGGCATTATCCGGCCGAGCAGGATGCCGACGGCACCCATCGTGAATTGAATGGATTTTTCTATAACTGAACGGGTTACGGACTAAGCAGAGACTGATTATGGA
>JANNPG010000274.1:0-3412 GCA_031399805.1 Betaproteobacteria bacterium
GGGCGAACATTTCGCGAGCAGCGCCTGCACGGCTGCCGCATACGCGCGCGTCAACTCGATTGCCGCGCGCGCCGCGCGCCGCAGTTCGTCGTTGCCGGAGTGATTGAGCGCGGCAAGTTCCGACCGCAGCGCGGGTGTGAAGGCGTGGTGCTGGTGTCCAAGCAGGCGCGATTTGCCGGCGCTCAAATCCGCGAGCACCGCATCAATACCATCAAGGCTGGTGCCGGACATCAGCCCGACATAGAGCTCGGGCATCGGAAATTAGAGTGCATTACGAAATGAGGGGATACGTACCCTCAGACTACCCCATCCATGGCCTGTTGCAGATCATTCTGCAACGGACTCTTAGTCTAGGCGGGCGAGGTTGGTGGTGCGCAGCAGTCCGAGGCGTTCTGCATAAAGCCCGGTAACTTGTGCGAATCGGGGCTTCTGCTCGGGCGTGATCGGCGGCGCGGCGGGCATCGCCACGCGCAGCGGGTTCTGGTGCACGTCATTGATGCGGAATTCGTAATGCAGGTGCGGGCCCGTCGCGAGTCCGGTGGCGCCGACGTAACCGATGATCTCGCCCTGCGCGACGCGCTTGCCTTTGCGCAGGCCTTTGGCCACCGCCGACAGGTGGCCGTACCATGTCGTGTACTTGGACTGGTGGCGCAACACCACCACATTGCCATAGCCGCCCTGGCGGCCCGCGATTTCGACCACGCCGTCGCCCGTTGCCTTCACGCGCGTGCCGGTCGGCGCGCCGTAGTCTATGCCTTTGTGCGCGCGCCAAGTTTGCAACACCGGGTGGAGGCGCGCGTTTGTGAAACCGGATGTGATGCGCGAGAACTCCAGCGGCGAGCGCAGGAACTGCTTGCGCAGATTTTTGCCGTCGGACGTGTAATAGCCGCCCTCGTTTTCCGCGTAGTTGAAATACACCGCCTGGTAAGACTTGCCCTGGTTGATGAACTCCGCCGCCAGCACGCGGCCGGACTTGACCGGCTCGCCCTGGTGATAGAACACCTCGTAGACGACGCTGAAGCGGTCGCCCTTGCGCAGGTCGCGATGAAAGTCAATGTCGGTCGAAAAAATTTCCGCGATCTGCATGGCTATCGCATCGGACAATCCTGCGGCGTCCGTCGCGCCGAACAGCGAGTTTCGGATTTCGGCCGATTTCATCAGCACACGTTGCTCGAGTTGTTCCGGCGCCTCTTTAACCGCCAGCGCATCGCCGGTGCGATCAACCGACACCAGGGTGCCGGCGTTAAGATAGCGCAGGCTGGCCAGCTTGCCCGCAGCATCGGTGGTGGCACGCACGGTCTTGCCGGGAGCAAGTTGATAAAGCGCTTTGGCTTCTTTGTGGTTGCGCAGAAACTGCGCTGCTTCAGGATCATCAACTTTGAGCCGCGCGAGGAGCGAGGCCACGGTGTCGCCGCGTTGAATGCGTTCCTCGCGCGTGAATGTGGCATCGGCGCCGTCGACCGGCGTCAACGCCTGCAGTTTGAGCTCCTCAACGACGGTGTTGATCGTGACTTTTTCGACGAGTGTGTCGGGGGCGATGCCAAACGCAGCGACGACACCGAAGCACGGCAGTGCAACGAGTGCCGCGGCGAGTCGGTGACGGATTGTAAGATCGGCTATCAAGACGGTAATTTTATGAGTTAAAATCATGCTTTTAGCATACTGTCTTAAGGCCCCCCCTGGAGCAACGCGGCAAGCTTAACAGAACGGTACGGGTGCGCAAGCCCGAATTTCGCATTGTGAAATCGAACAGGATCGCAAAAAGGCCGCCGTGGCAGCGCTGACCGAGCAACTCGAAATCATCAAACGCGGGTGCGATGAACTTCTGGTCGAAGCCGAACTGGTCGACAAGCTGAAGTCCGGCCGACCATTACGCGTCAAGGCGGGCTTCGATCCGACCGCGCCCGACTTGCACATCGGGCACACGGTGCTGATCAACAAATTGCGACAGTTGCAGGATCTCGGCCACCACGTCGTGTTCCTGATCGGCGACTTCACCGGCATGATCGGCGACCCGACCGGCAAGAACGCCACGCGGCCGCCGCTCACGCGCGAAGAAGTGGCGGCCAATGCCAAGACCTACACCGCGCAGGTATTCAAGATCCTCGATGCCGCGAAGACCGAGATCGCCTTTAACTCGGCGTGGATGGACAAATTCAGTCCCGCCGACATGATCAAACTCGCGTCTACGCATACGGTCGCGCGCATGCTGGAACGCGACGACTTCGGCAAGCGCTACAAAGCGAACCAGCCGATCGCAATCCATGAATTTCTCTACCCGCTGGTGCAGGGCTACGATTCGGTCGCGCTGAAGGCTGATCTCGAACTCGGCGGCACCGATCAGAAATTCAACCTGCTGATGGGGCGCGAACTGCAGAAACATTACGGCCAGACAGCGCAATGCATACTGACCATGCCGCTGCTCGAAGGTCTCGACGGTGTCAACAAAATGTCGAAGTCACTCGGCAACACCGTCGGTATCACCGACCGCCCGAACGATATATTCGGCAAGCTGATGTCCGTTTCCGACGATCTGATGTGGCGCTATATCGAGCTGTTGTCGTTCGCGCCGATCGCGACCGCCAGACAATGGAAAAAAGAAGTCGATGGCGGCCGCAACCCGCGCGATATCAAAGTTGCGTTCGCACAGGAAATCGTCGCGCGTTTTCACGACCAGCCGGCAGCGGCGGCGGCGCTCGCTGATTTCGAATCGCGTTTCAAGCAGGGCGAGATACCGGCTGACATCCCCGAGGTCGTGGTGCGCGCCGGCGCCGCCGGCATCGCAATCGCGAATCTTCTCAAGGAAGCCGGCCTTACCGCGAGCACGTCGGAAGCGCTGCGCATGATCGCGCAGGGCGGCGTCAGGCTAGACGGAGAAAAGGTGAGCGACAAAGCGCTCATGCTCGCCAAAGGCGCGCATGTCGTGCTGCAAGTGGGCAAACGCAAATTCGCGCGCGTAACCGTCGACTGACGCGCTAACGCAGACTGCTATGCCGGGGCGGCGTACCTGGCCATGAACTTGCGGTCGATATGGTCCTTCCAGCGCCACACCCACGCGCCCTTGAAAGTCAGTCCGCCATACGCGGCAACCGCGTACTGGCCGCCGCTGCTGATCAGTGCCAGTGCGCGTGGCTGCGGCCGGTAGTTAATTAGGGGCTCATTGGCGAGGGCACGCCGTAGATTGCGGGCGAGCACCGGGCCCTGGCGCACTGCATATACGCCTGATTTCGGGTAGGCGTACCCCTCGATCGTCGCGCAGTCGCCGGCGGCGAATATATCCGGATGCGAAAGCGACCGCAGATGTTCGTCTGTCGCGATGAAGCCGGCTGCATCCAGTTTGAGTTGCGTCTCGCGCAGCCACGCTGGCGCGTGCGCGCCTGTCGCCCACACGACGGTGTCGGCGGCGATGCGC
>JANNPG010000275.1:0-7482 GCA_031399805.1 Betaproteobacteria bacterium
GTGCCGCACCCGATGCGGGGCTACGAGCAGGAGGACGCGGTCGAGCGGATGATTGCCCATATCGAGCGCTATGCGTCGAATTTTTATTCGGTCCACAGTCGCCACCATCTGATGGAAAGCTTTCGAATCACGGAAGCCGCCACCAAAAACGTGATCTTTTTTCAATATCTTTCGTCGTGCATATCCGCTTTGCAGGGCAAGATTTGGTGTTCCGATAAACTCTTTTATGCGCGGCAGGGGCATGCGGATAGTTGGAGCGGCCAACTCAAAAGCGGGGGAGACTACGAGCACTGGCCCATGTTGATTACTGCGCCCGACTTCTCGCTATATTATCAGCAGTTTCGCGCGAGCCTGTTGCGGTTTGTTGAAAGCAGATTCGATCTGCCGGCGATTGAGGTTGGACAACGCATCGATGTCGCCGCATTGGGCCTGTTTCAGCGCGGGTATTGCGGCAGGGAGACGGACAATCCCGAAGAAGCGCAGTTTCTCAAGCGGCTGAACGAACCGAATTCTGATGACCACGGCGTGCTGACCTCGGTCGTTGATTTCGCCCTTCGCTACCCGCAGACTTTTTAGCGAACTTTCCGGGCGATTCGCACTATCGCAAATTCGCGCGTGCGGACGATGGATGATCAGTCACGCTTGCGCGCAACGTGATGCGTCACGGCTTCGAGCACGCGTTCGCCGGTCGCGGTCTTGATTTCGGTGCGCACCACCGCGATGGAGCGTCCCGCGTGCACCACGCGCGACTTGACGCTCAGCGACTTGCCGTGACCGGGGCGGATGTACCAGGCCGAGACGTTCGACAGCATCATGGTCGCCGGTAGCGCCGCGCACGCGCAAGCCGCGGCCATGCCGAACGAAATCCCGCCCTGCACATGGCCGACGCGGTTGCCCAGATGCGGGCCGATGGCGACGCGCATCGCGGCGCCGTGCGCGATGCGCTTGGGCGCGCCGCCCCAGAAATGTTGTATGAACGACACGTGCGGGGAAGACCTGGCAAGCGCCGCATCGCACGCTTTGAGTATTGCGCGCTCGCGCGCATCGAGCGCACCGTCGGTGAGCGGCATGACGGCCGGCACCTCTTTGTGCTGCCACGGCAGCGGCGCCAGCGTGATGCCGGGCGGCGGATCGAGCAGCACGAATTCGCCGCTCGCGTAACAGACCGATTTGCCGTTGGCGCGGAGCGTCGCGGATGTCAGCGACTGATGAAGTGCTGCGCCGGCGCCGAAGCCCAAGAGCTGCGCGTCCGCGCTGACATCGCCGGTCGCTGGCGCGCCGGTGAACTGCATCTGCATGTGGATGGTCGCGAGCCGCGCGCCGGGCGCGATAAGCAGTCGCGTCGCGGTCGCCAGCGCCGTGTCCGCGAGTATCGCGAGCGCCGCAACGTCCATCTCGCCGTTGGCGTCGCGGCAGTGCGCGCCGTCGGCGATTGCGACGCGCGCGGCTTCACCCGCGACCTCGTGCCACTGGATGTCGAGGAAAAATCCCGGGAAATGCAGCCCGGGAGTGCGGTTGCCGGCGATGCCGCGCAGCACTTGCGCGCGGATCACCGCGGCGTGGGGGTTGGGGGGAATCATCGTGGGTCAGTCGCGGTTGATGCCGAGTTTTGCATAAATCGGCCGAATGTGCCGGCGGATAGCCGGTAGCTGCCGCGCGATTGATGCAGAGATCAGCACGCAGGTTATGCCGCCGATGCATACCGTGGTAGTCGCGCCAATGCGGTCGGCAAATATGCCGGCCAGGAGCGCTCCCACGGGTGCTACGCCGAGAAACGCGACGGTATACAGGCTCATCACGCGGCCGCGCTTGTCGTCATCGACGATGGTTTGCAGGATCATATTGGTCGAGACCGTGACCACCAGGATGCCGAAACCGATCACGCTCATCAGCACGATAGACGCCGGCAGCCAGCGCGACAGCGATAAGGCAATCAGCGCGGCACCGACGATCAGCGCGGCAAATAGAATAAAGCGCAGCAGTCCGCGCACGGTGCGGCGCATGCTGAGCAACAGCGTGCCGGCGACCGCGCCCATGCCCGCCGCGCCGACGAGAAAGCCCAGCGTTTGCGCGTCGCCGGCGAATATTTCGTGCACGATGGCCGGCATCAAGGTGCCATACGGCGCCGCGGTGAGCGCCACCGCCGCGAGCAGCAACAACAACCACCGGATTGGCAGCGTGCGCCAGGTGTAGGCGATGCCTTCCCCCAGTCCGCGCCACATCGGCGGGTGCGCCGCGGCGCGTTGCTGTGGCTTGACGCGTATGAACGCGAACGTCACCAGCACCGCGATGTAGGAGAGCGCGTTGATCAAAAAGCACGTTGCTTCGCTGTAGAGGCTGATCAAGATGCCCGCTACCACCGGACCGATCAGGCGGCCGCAGTTCGCGATGAGTGACGTCGTCGCCACGGCATTGGGCAGATCCTCCTTGCCGTCGACGAGTTCGAGCAGGTAGGCGTGGCGCACCGGCAGTTCGACCGCGACGCACATGCCGAGAAACGCGGTCAGCACGATGATGTGCCACACCTCGATCGCGCCGCTGAACGCGAGCACGGTGAGCGTGACCGCCTGCAGCATCTCCAGTATCTGGGTCGCGAGCATCATGCGGTGGCGGTTGAAGCGGTCCGACCACATGCCGGCAAACGGTGCCAGCAGCAGCACCGGCAGGTTGGCGGCAAACCCGAGCACGCCGAGCAGCGTCGCACTCCCGGTCAACCGGTAGACGAGCCACGCAAGCGCGATCTGCTGCATCCAGTATCCGACCAATGCGAATACCTGGCCGCCCATAAACAGCGCGAAATTGGGGTGGCGCAACGCGCGTGGCATAAGGTGGCCTGTCGATGAATAGCGGTCGCGTTCCGGCCGGGTAACGGGCGCAGCGCGCGCCGGCAGCTGGCACCGGCAACTAAGCCAGCAGCGTCCTGAAATAGCTGATGGTTTGCTTCAGCCCGTCGTCGAGCGTAGTCCGGGGCTGCCAATTGAGTTGTTTGCGCGCCAGCGCAATGTCCGGCTGGCGCTGTCGCGGGTCGTCCCGCGGCAGGGGTTTGAACGCGAGCTTTGATCGTGAGCCGGTCAACGCGAGTATTTTCTCGGCGAGCGCGCGCATCGAGAACTCGCCGGGATTGCCGAGATTGACGGGGCCCGTGAAATCGGCGGCGCTGTCCATCAGCCGGACCAGCGCGTCAACCAGGTCGTCGACGTAACAAAACGACCGCGTCTGCGCGCCGTCGCCATAGATCGTGATGTCCTCGTTCTTCAGCGCCTGCACGATGAAGTTACTCACCACGCGCCCGTCGTTGGGGTGCATGCGCGGGCCGTAGGTGTTGAATATGCGCGCCACCTTGATTGCGAGCTGGTGCTGGCGGTGATAGTCGAAGAACAGCGTTTCGGCGCAGCGCTTGCCTTCGTCGTAACAGCTGCGCGGACCGATCGGGTTGACGCGGCCCAGGTAGTCCTCGGTTTGCGGGTGGACTTCGGGGTCGCCGTAAACCTCCGAGGTGGACGCCTGCAGGATGCGCGCCTTCACGCGCTTGGCGAGCCCCAGCATGTTGATCGCGCCATGCACCGAGGTCTTGGTGGTTTGCACGGGATCGAACTGGTAATGCACCGGCGAAGCCGGGCACGCGAGGTTGTAGATCTGATCGACTTCGACGTAGAGCGGAAATGTGATGTCGTGGCGCAAGAACTCGAAGTACGGGTTGCCGGCAAGGTGCGCGATGTTCTGCTTGCTGCCGGTGAAGTAGTTGTCCACGCACAGCACGTCGCGCCCGTCGGCGAGCAGTTTTTCGCACAGGTGCGAGCCGAGAAAGCCGGCACCGCCGGTCACCAGGATTTTTTTCAAGAGTGTCCCTCTATTCCTTTGCTGCTGCTTTTGCGCCAGTACGCGTGACGCGTCAGCCTGAGATTGTATGTGAACGAGGCGGGCATGGCTACGCGGCCGCTTCTGCTATGGTGCGTACAGTATCGCGCGTCCCCGCAATGCGGCGCCCGACCTGGCGAAATGCTGCGGTTCGCGCGCCGCGCGCCCCGCCAGTGATCAACATCTACCGCATTTTTCTCATCGCGTTATGCACGCGGGTGGCGCGGCAGGGAACCGCTCCGGGCGTGCATAATAGCGACTTTTCCGGGAGGAGTTTCAATGAAAATCGCCGTCATCGATGACTATCAGGACGCGTTTCGCCAGCTGGCGGGCTTTGCGCGGTTGAAGGGCCACGAAGTCGTGGTGTTCAGGGACACGGAGAAAGACCCCGCGAGGCTCGCCGCGCGACTGGCGGACGCCGACGCGGTGTTGCTCACGCAACAGCGTTCGCCGTTTCCGCGCGCGGTCATCGAGAAGCTGCCCATGTTGAAGCTGATCGCGCAGACCGGGCGCAATACCAACCATATCGACGTCGCCGCATGCACGGAGAGGGGCATCGTTGTCGCCGCCGCGGGTAGCGGCACGCCGCATGCGACCGCCGAACTCGCGTGGGGGCTGATACTCGCCAGCCTGCGCCATATTCCGCATGAAGTCGAACAGATGAAGAAGGGCGTGTGGCAAACGACCGTCGGCACGGGCTTGAACGGCAGGACGCTCGGCGTCTATGCGCCGGGCCGCATCGGCAGTTGTGTTGCGCAAGTGGGCAAGGCGTTCGGCATGCAGGTCACGTGCTGGGGGCGCGACGCGTCGAAAGCCAAAGCGCGCGAAGCCGGTTACGAGGTACCGGCGAGCCGCGAGGCGTTCTTTGCCGGCGCGGATGTCATCAGCCTGCATATCCCGCTCAATAAAGAGACGCGCGGCATCGTCACCGCCGCCGACCTTGCGTGCATGAAAGCGAGCGCGTTATTCGTCAACACGAGCCGCGCACCGCTGGTTGCGGCGGGCGCGCTCGTTGAAGCGTTGAAGAAGGGCCGTCCGGGTTTCGCCGCCATTGATGTCTATGAAGAAGAACCGGTGGTCGGCGGCAATCACCCTCTGCTCAAGATGCCGAACGTCATCTGCACGCCGCACCTGGGTTACGTCGAAAAGCGCACCTACGACGCGTACTACGGCGCCGCCATCGACGGCATCCTCGGCTTTGCGGACGGCAAATCGGTCAACGTGCTGAATCCGGAAGCGCTGGCGAAAAAATGAATGAGTGACCGGCCGCACCGGCCGGTTACTGGTCGTCGTCGACGTGCTTGTATTGCGACGCGAGTTGCTGCTGGACGGCGGGCGGCACCGGCTCGTAATGACTCAACTCCATCACGAACGAGCCCTGGCCGGCGGTCACTGACTTCAACCGCGCCTGGTAGTTGTTGAGCTCCGACAGCGGCACGCGACCGGCGATGGTGACCATCCCGCCCGCCGCGCTCTCGGTGCCGCTGATCTGGCCGCGCTTGGCTGAAATATCGCCGGCGATGTCGCCGATGTTGGCGGGGGGCGCGCTGATCTGGATGTTGACGATAGGTTCGAGCACGATGGGCCGTGCCTTGAGGATTGCGTCGAGGAAAGCCCGTTTGCCGGCGGCCACGAAGGCGACTTCCTTCGAATCCACCGGATGGTGCTTGCCCTCGTAGACGATCACGCGCACGTCCTGCATCGGAAACCCGGCGAGCGGCCCCATCATTAGCACCTCGCGCACGCCTTTCTCGACCGCCGGAATGAACTGTGACGGTATCGTGCCGCCCTTGACCTGGTCGACGAACTCGAAGCCCTTGCCGCGCGCGAGCGGCTCGATCTTCAAAAACACTTCGCCGAACTGCCCGGCGCCGCCGCTTTGTTTTTTGTGGCGGTGATGGCCTTCAGCTTTGGCGGCGACCGTCTCGCGGTACGGAATGCGCGGCGGTTTGGTCACGACTTCGACGCGGTACTGCTTCTGCATCTTGTCGAGTATGTAGCGCATGTGCAGGTCGCCCAGGCCGCGAATCACGGTCTCGCTGCCGCTGTGATCGATGCGGAAGCACGGGTCTTCGGCGGCGAGCTTGTGCAGCACCTCGGAGAGCCGCTGCTCGTCGCCGCGGCGCTTCAATTCGAGCGCCAGCGCGTGCATCGGCACCGGGTATTGCATCGGTTTCAAATGAATGTGGTCTTCGTCGTGCGAGTCATGCAGCACCGCGTCGAGCGTGATCTCGTCGACTTTGGTCACCGCCGCGATGTCGCCGGGCACGCAGGCGTCGGTTTCGACGTGCTCCTTGCCCTGCAGGGTAAACAGATGCCCGACCTTGAACGGCTTGCGCCCGTCGCCGATGAAAAGCTGCGAATCGCGCCGGATGGTTCCCTGGAACACACGGAACGCTGCCAACTTGCCGACGAACGGATCGACCACGATTTTAAAGACGTGCGCCAGCGCGTGTTTTTTGGGATCGGGGTCGGCGCGGATTTCGCGTGCGCCGTCGCCCTCGCCTTTGTAGAAGAGCGGCGGGTTGCCTTCCGCCGGACTCGGCATCAAGCGAGCGAACACGTCGAGCAGTTCCTTCACGCCGGCGCCGTTCCTGGCCGACGCAAAGCACACCGGCACCAGGTGTCCGTCGCGCAGCGCCTGTTCGAAGGGCGCGTGCAATTGCTCGGCACTCACCTCGCCTTGCTCGAGATAGAGCTCCATCAGTTTCTCGTCGACTTCGACCACTTGTTCGACCAGCGCGCGGTGCGCATCCGCCACCGACGAAAAGTCCGCGGCGCCCGACGGGTTGAAAAAACAGTCGACGACCTGTTTGCCGCCGGCCGCCGGCAGGTTGATCGGCAGACACTCCTTGCCGAACGCGCTCTGAATGCCGGCGAGCAGCGCGGGCAGATCGACATTGTCGGCGTCGATCTTGTTGACGATGATCATGCGGCAGAGGCGGCGTTCGCGCGCCCATTGCATCATGCGTTGCGTGATCATCTCGATGCCGTTCTGCGCGTTGATCACGACCGCGGCGGTTTCGACGGCAGCCAGCGCGTTCAACGACTGCCCGAGAAAATCCGGATAGCCGGGCGTGTCGATCAGATGGATGTGCGTATCGCGGTGGGTGAAATTGACAATGGCGCTGGCGAGCGAGTGCTTGAACTCTTTCTCAAGCGGGTCGAAGTCGCATACGGTCGTGCCCTTGTCGATGCTGCCCGGCGCGGAAATGGCGCCGGATTGGTGCAGCAACGCTTCCGCCAGAGTGGTCTTGCCGGCCGCCCCGTGTCCGACCAGCGCGATCGTGCGTATCGTGTCCGTGGCGTGCTTCGGCATATGGGGCTCCCCAAGGCGGGTGCGTGTTCGCTTCCGAGTATAGAGACGCGCCGGACGGTCTACAAGACGGATGGCGTCAGTTTTTGAGGTACATCAACCCCGCTTAACCCCTTTGTGGGTTGCCGGCCGTTTATAGCGGTGACATCGGTTTGATGTTCAATAGACGGAGAGAAAATCGTGAAAAATGCGCTAATTACAGTCGCCCTGATGATGGGCATCGCGAGCCAGGCCCAGGCGGTGGGCGGCGTTGCCGACGTGTCGGTTTACGACCGCGCCGAGAATCGCACGCTGCCGGTGTATTACCA
>JANNPG010000292.1:0-8199 GCA_031399805.1 Betaproteobacteria bacterium
TTACCAAGCGTGACACGACATCGGCAACGCGCACGCTGTGCGAATTTCTCGCGGAAAGTCGCTACGATGATTTGCCGCCGGCGGTCGTTGCACGCACCGAGGAATTGTTTCTCGACTGGTTTGCGTCGGCGCTTGCCGGCAAGGACGCGCGGCCAACGCGCATCATGGAGAAGTTCGCGGCCGAAATGGGACCGCGCGAGGGCGCGAGCGAGATTCTGGTGTCGCGCCGGCGCACCTCGCCATTCTTCGCGGCGCTGATCAACGGCGCGGCGTCGCATTTTGTCGAGCAGGACGACCTGCACAACAGCTCGGTATTGCATCCGGGGACCGTGGTGTTTCCGGCGGTGCTCGCTGCGGCGCAGGAGACCGGCGCTTCGGGACAGGAGTTCATTGCCGCGAGCATCGCCGGCTACGAATGCGGAGTGCGCGCCGGCGAATTCCTCGGCCGTTCGCACTACAAGGTATTTCACACGACGGGGACTGCCGGCAAGCTGGCGGCGGCAGCCGGTGTTGCGCGCCTTCTCAAGCTCGACGCCGACCAGATTCAGCACTGTCTCGGTTCGGCAGGGACGATGGCGGCGGGCTTGTGGGAATTTTTGCGCGATGCGGCAGACTCCAAGCAACTACACACCGCGAAGGCCGCTGCCGACGGCTTGATGGCGGCTTACATTGCGCGCGACGGCTTTACCGGCGCACGGCAGATTTTCGAAGGCAAGCAGGGCATGGCGGCGGGCATGTCGACGGACGCGGACGTGCGGTGTTTGACCGACCAGCTTGGCACGCGCTGGGCCACCGCGGAAACCTCATTCAAGTTTCACGCGTCGTGCCGGCACACGCATCCGTCGGCCGACGCGCTGCTTGCGCTGATGCAGGCGCACAAGCTCAAGGCCGATGACATCGCGCGCGTCACCGCGCACGTGCACCAGGGCGCAATCGATGTGCTGGGGCCGGTCACCGATCCGCAAACCATACACCAGTCTAAATTCTCGATGGGATTCGTGCTGGCGCTGATTGCAAATTACGGGCGCGCGAGCCTTGCCGATTTCACCAACGAGGCGTTGCGCGAGGGCAAACTGCGGGGGTTTCACGACAAAGTGAAAATGGCGCTCGATCCCGCAGTCGATCAGGCTTACCCGAAACGCTGGCTGGGGCACGTCAGCGTCGTTACGCGCGACGGCCGCACGCTCGACCAGCGCATTACGTCGCCCAAAGGCGATCCGGATAATGTCCTAACGCGCGCCGAACTCGAAAACAAAGCGCTGCGGCTTGCGGCGTTTACCGGCGGCGCTGGCGCCGATGAGATGCGCCAAGTGATCGCGCGCACGTGGCGCCTGCACGACGAGCCCGACGTCAGGGATTTCCTGCGGTAAGCACCTGGCAACTGGGCGGAACTTCTGATCGCGGCCAGCTCACGACTGCCGGAACATGACGAGTTCGGTGCGGTCAGTGACGCCAAAGCGTCCGCCTCGATTGCGCGTCGTCAACTCGTATGCGATGTTGGGGCGGACGCGGTCGGGCGCGACCCAGTACGCGATCTGGATGCGCGTGCCGCTGCCCTTGACGAAACCGTTTCCCTCCACCTTGAACGCGTCGAACGTGCCAGCGGGGACGGTAATCATTTCGCGCGCGACTACCCTGAAGTCGAGCCTCCACTCGTCCTCGACGTCGTCCTTGCGTAAGCCGCGATAAACGGTGGTCCATTTGCGGCCGATGCTGTACTCAGCGACGAAGATCTGGTTCCCGATGTATGTGCGTCCGCGCGGGTCCTTGACGGTATTGCCGAGCAGGTCAGTGACGCGGCCGTTGCCGTAAATAACCTCGGACTCGGTCACTTCTTTGACCATTCCCCCCCGGGGCTGGGGCGATTCGTTCTTGGTCAGCAGGTCGATTACGCGGTAGCGGTAACGGTCGCCGACCTTGTAGTTGGGATCGGCTTTCCCAGTACCCTTGCTGAACGGATTGGCGCCTGCCGCAGACGACTGCGGGAGTCCCGCGACCGTGGCGGACGGCACGCGCTGCGCCACCATCGGCAAGATCTCGTTCCTGATCGCGCGGTCGATTTCCGCCGCGCTCATCGAGTCGGGAAATTCGATCCTGCCCAGACCTTCTATATTGACGATAGGCATGCGGTCTCAACGCACCAGGGTTCGCTTGTAGACGAAATCCGCGTTCTTGTTCGTGGAAGGCTCGAGCACGCCGCCCGCCGCCGCGACCTGCACCGCGGTTTCACGCTGCGCGAGCAGGCGGTTGAGGCGAAACTGCGCGAGCTCCGAGAATTTCCCGCTCGGGAAGCGGCGCAGATAATCCTCGATCGGCGCCGACTCCTTGCCGTCCTTGAGTTTTTCCCAGGCCGCCAGTTCTTCTTCAAACTGCTTTTCCAGTTCCGCTTCTGAGAGCTTCTTTAGCTGCTTCGGCGGCATGAAGTAAAAATCCTCTTCAAGCGAGGTGCTTTCCCACGGAATCTGCCGTCCCTCCGAGCGGCGCCGCACCGCGAGGCGCACGCGCTTGAACACGTCCTCGATCTTGGCGTCGGGCGTGCCGAGCTCGCGCAGCAGGTGCTCCGTGTAGAGGCCGTTCGCGCCTTCGCCGTCGGCCGCGGTATTCCCGGGTGAAGTCGCGTAGGCGAGGAGCGATCCCGGCGGCGCGTCGAACTGCGACAGTCCTTTCTGCTCGGTGAGCACCTTGTTGCCGAACGGGTTGTCGCGGCAGGCATCGAGGATGATCACGTTCATCGGATTGGCCGCCTTGATCAGCCCTTGCAGCAGGGAGTTGAGCTCCACCGTCTTGTCGCGCATGTCTTCGAGTTTTTCGACCGCCGCATCGACCGGGATCAGGTAGTTGCGCCACGCGAGCTGGGCGCCGTGGCCGGCGTAATAAAACAACCCGACGCCCTTGCTCTTCGCCAATTCGCCGCCGAAGGCCTGGATCGAGCCGGTCATCTGCGCGCGCCCGGCGTCGAGCAGCAAATCGACTTTGAAGCCGAGCTTTTGCAACTCGCCGCCGATTGCCCTGGCGTCATTGCCGGAATTCCTGAGCGGCGCCTCAACGTATTTGGTATTGCCGATCACGAGCGCGACGCGCGGCAGGACGCTGAGCGTTGATGAAGATTGGGCGGACGAACCCGCAATCCAGAGCGGCAGGGCGCCGGACGACGCGAGCGCGGCGGCTTGTTGCAACCAGCGGCGGCGCGCCCGCATGAAGCGTGAGCGAAAGTGTTCCGACATCTGGCCCAAGTCTCGCACCGCTGCCGATGGCAAGTCAATACGCCGCGCTGCGGTTGCGCGGCCGCTGCTTCCCCGTCAAACTGTGCGCGGGTTGGTTGCGCGCCGCGCTGGAAACACAAGGGTATTGAGAATGGCAACCATAGTCGAAGAGCTGAGCGCCTATGCGGCGGCATTGCGCTACGCGGACTTGCCGGCGGAAGTCGTGCAGCAGGCAAAGCGGCTGATCGTCGACACCGTAGGCTGCGCGCTCGGCGGCTATGCGAGCGAACCCGCCAGAATCGCGCGCGAACTCGCCAGCACTGTGACCAGCAGCGCACCCGCCGCCGTAATCGGCAGCGGGCAGCGCACGAGCCTCGATCTGGCGACCTTCGCCAACGGGGTGATGATACGTTTCCTTGATTTCAACGACGGTTACACCAGCAAGGGCGAATCTGGCCATCCGAGCGACAGCATCGCCGCGGTGCTGACCGTCGCGGACGCCCTGGGCCGCAGCGGCAAGGATGTGATAGTCGCGACCGTGCTCGCGTATGAAGTGTTTTGCCGCATATGCGATGAGGTGGATTTGAAGCCGCTCGGCTTCGATCACGTGACGGTGGGCGGGATGGCGAGCACCGCGGCGGCGGCGCGGCTCTTCGGGTTGCCGGAAAAGAAGATCGCCGAGGCTTTCAATCTCGGCATCGCGCCGAATGTCGCGCTGTATCAGACGCGCATCGGCCACGTGTCGATGTGGAAAGGGTGCGCATACGCCAACGCCAGCCGCAACGCCGTATTCGCCGCGATGCTGGCGTCGCGCGGCATGACCGGGCCGGCGCCGATATTCGAAGGCGTGGGCGGGTATTTCAAGGCGGTCACGCGCGCGCCGTTCCAACTCGCAGCGCTCGGCGGGCGCGCGCACGGGTACAAGATCATGGAATGCAGCATCAAGCGCTATCCGCTCGGCCAGTATTCGCAGACGGTGGTGCAGGCGGCGCTGGAACTGCGCGGGAAGATCGGCAGTGCGGAGGAGATTGCCGAAATAAGCATCAAAACGGTCACCGCCGCAGTGCGCTTGATGGCGGGCGACCCGGAGAAATGGATGCCGGCCACGCGCGAAACCGCCGACCACAGCATGCCTTACACGGTTGCCGTCGCGCTGATTCATGGCGGCGTCGAATCATATCATTTCGACGAGCGGTATTTGCGCGATCCCGCGATACTCGCGCTGGCGCAACGCGTCAAGGTCGCCGTGTCGGCGGAAGCTGACCAACATATGCCGGAAGCGATGCGCTGCTATTTCACCCTGGTGACCAAGGCGGGCGTCACGCACACGACGCTGGTCGATTATCATAAGGGCCATTTCAAGAACCCGCTGTCGGATGCGGAAATCGAGGCCAAGTTCCGCGCGCTCGCGGCGGGCGTGCTGAGTAAGGAACAGACCGACCGGCTGCTCGCCGCGTTATGGCGCATGGAAGAACATTCGACTATTCATGAACTGATGGTGTTGACGGTGGGAGGCTGAATGAATAAGAGCGCATATCCGAATGAGGGTAGCGCAGGCGACCCCGCCTGCACCGGTTTCGTTGCAGGCGAGTCGCCTGCGCTACAAAAGCGCGTCCTTACCAGTTTCCGCAATTTGCTGGTGGTATGCAGCGCAGTTCTGGTATGTCTTTCCGCGACGGTGGCGTTGGCGGCTGAAGCAACCAACTATCCACTGCGGCCGATACGTCTCTTGGTGCCTTTCGCGCCCGGCGGCGGGGCGGACGCGCTCTCGCGCATCATCACGCCCAAATTGCACGATGCGCTCGGCCAGCCGTGGGTGGTGGACAATCGCGCGGGCGCTGCCGGCAACATCGCGGCGGAGACCGTTGCCAAGGCGGCTCCGGACGGCCACACCGTATTCATGGGTTTCAGCACCGTGCTGACGGTGAATCCCGGCCTCTACAAGCTGCCGTACAGCGTGGCCAAGGACCTGCAGCCGGTGACGCTGCTCGCCACCGCGCAATACATTCTGGTAATCCACCCGAGTGTTACGGCCGCCACGCTGAAGGAATTCATCGCGCTTGCGAAGCAGAAGCCCGGCGTGCTCAACTACGCGTCGTCGGGGGTGGGCGGCCCGCTGCATCTGGCGGCGGAGCTTTTCAAGAAGCGCGCCGGCATCGACATGGTGCACCTCGCCTACAAGGGCGGCGGGCCCGCGGCGGCGGCGGTGCTGGCCGGCGAAGCGCAGGTGCTGTTCGCCAGCGTTGCGTCGTCGATGCCGCAGATCAAGGCCGGCAGGTTGAAGGCGCTCGCCACCACCGGAACCAAACGGTCCAAGGTCGCGCCCGAACTGCCGACCATTGCGGAATCCGGTTTCCCCGGCTTCGACGTGAGCTCATGGTACGCGCTGCTCGTGCCAGCTGGAACCGCGCCCGCTATTGTGAACGCCATCCGCGGCGCGGCGATGAAAGCGGTGGAACTGCCCGATGTGCAGGAAGCGATGTCGCGCCAGGGCCTGGAAGTGGAAACCAGCACGCCGCAGGAACTCGCGGCCCGGATCAATGCCGAGACCGCGGTGTGGGCGGGAGTGATCAGGGAAGCCGGCATCAAAGCCGAGTGAGCTTCACTGCCCGGCAAGAACGTCAACGCAAATGGACGCGAGCCGTCATTTGATCACCTCGTCCGCGCGCATCAGCACCGCCTGCGGGATGGTGAGGCCCAGAGCTCTGGCGGTTTTGCCGTTGATGATCAATTCAAACTTCGTGGGTTGCTCGACCGGGAGGTCGGCGGGCTTGGCGCCTTTCAGAATGCGGTCCACATAGTACGCGGCGCGGCGGAACATTTCGATGATGCTGGGTCCGTAGGACATGAGCCCGCCCTCATCCACAAATCCGCGGGATTCGAACATCGTCGGCAGGCGGTGCTGCGTCGCCAGTTCCACGATCCGCTTGCGATTGTTCGCGACGAAGGGGGAGGACTGCACGATCAGCGCCTGGGCGTGTTCACGTTGCATGACGCCAAACGCGCCCGCGAGCGTCTCGGTCGTGCTTGCCTCCTGGTGGATGAGCGTGATGCCCATCTGCCGCGCCGCCGTCCGGATTTCCCCGAGAAACATCGGCTTGAGAATGGATTTTTCCCAGACGAGCGTGGCGACGCGCGTGGCCTTGGGGACGAGCTCACGCAATAACTGAAGCCGCTTCGCGTCGATCTCCCTCGCGTTCTGCGTCATGCCCGTGACATTGCCGCCGGGGCGGGCGAGGCTTGCGATCAGGCCGCCAACCACGGGGTCGGCCGCATTCGCCATGACGATGGGGATGGTGCTGGTCGCGCGCTTGGCGGCCAGGGCGACAAACGCGGTGCGCGTCACGATCACATCCACCTTGAGCCGCACCAATTCCGCGGCCAGTTCCGGCACGCGCTCTTCCTTTCCGGCGCCCCAGCGGTACTCGATCGCAAGGTTGCTCCCTTCGACGTATCCCAGTGCCCGGAGCTGCTCGCGGAAAGCTTCGACGTTTTGGTCCGGGCCGGAGGTGAGCGCCAGAAAACCGATGCGCCAGACTTTGCCCTGCGGTTGAGCGAAGGAATAGAGCGGCACTCCGAGCGCGCCCGCACCAAGCACGATGACCAGATTGCGGCGGTTGTTCATCCACCCCCCTTGTCAGGCGTTCATTATGCTCGCTTGCGATCCTGCTTTGGACGTTACGTCTGATACAGCTTGCGTAGCGCGCGCACGTCCTTGATTTGCTCGAAGTTCCAGAGTGCCGCCAACAGAGCCTCCGCCTTGCGCTTGCCAAGGATCGGCACGATCAGGTCGAGCGCTTTTTCGTTCTCTTCCGCCGGCGTCAGCGGATTCTCGAAACTGCCCTTGGCAGCCATCGTCTGGTGATGCAGGACGCGGCCGTCTTTCAATCGCACTTCCATCACGCAGCGCCAGCGCCGTTGCGCGTCGGTCAGCGCCGGGTCGCCGACGGCTTCGATGCGTTGGCGCACCGCTAGCACCTTGGGGTCCCGCATGCGGCGGAAACTGTGCGCCGACTTGAACGTGACGTTGCCGTCGATCAGCATGACCGCGAGCAGGTGCTGCACCGAGATGTCGGGGGAAGCGCGGTTGTTGACGATTTCGAGTTCCTTGTCAGGCAAGCGCGCGATGATTTTCTCGACGTCGGCGGCCTTGAGGCCATGCTGCACGATGAGATCGCGCAGGACGTGCATCGGTCCCTGGATGGGGCCGCCGACCGGCCAGCGCTTGATGCCGGCACGCAGTATTTCGTAATCGCTGCCCAAGCCGCGGACCATTTCGTCGCGATCGACTTCCTCCGGCGCGAACGTGAAGAAAAAATCGCGCTCGCCGGAAAAAATATCCTCAACGCCGGTCCAGCCGTGCTTGACCATCAGCGCGGCCTGCGTGCCGTTGTGCGCCGGCATGCCGCCCATCGCGTAGGCCTTCTCGATGTGCTCGGGATCGCGGAACATGGTGTACATGCCCGCGGTTTGCTGGCCCGCGTACGAAAGCACGAAACGTATTTGACGCGCGTTGAGTTTGAGTAATGCGCCCGCCGCGGCGGCCGCGCCGAACAGTTGGCCGGTCGCCGCGGCATGATGGCCCGACCGCAGGTAAGGCATCGGTTTTAACGTCAGCAGCGTGCGCGCGCAAATGTCGTAGCCGAGCACAATGGCGCGCAAAACCGCTTTGCCCGCGAGCCTGTTTTGTTCGCCGATCGCGAGTGCTGCGGGCACAACACTCGTGCCGGGATGCGTGAGCGAAGGCGGGTGCGTGTCGTCGGTTTCGTCGGCGTGGCCGAACATGCCGTTGGCGAGCGCGGCGTTTTGCGCCGTGGTGACCATGCGCGTGCCCATGATGCCCGCCGCGGGCTTGCCGCCGAGCGATCGGGCGTAGGCGATGGCTTTCTGGCCGGGCAGCAGGCGGGAACCCGAAATCATGGCGGCAAGCCCGCGGCGGGCATCATGGGCACGCGCATGGTCACCACGGCGCAAAACGCCGCGCTCGCCAACGGCA
>JANNPG010000309.1:0-6988 GCA_031399805.1 Betaproteobacteria bacterium
CCGCGATTCTACCTTATTCGGCGTCAGGCATCATCAGGCGGTGAGGGGTGAGGGGGGAGGCGTGAGGCGGAATACCGATCGCATTCGGCTTGAGTTTTTACCCCTCACCCCTAACTCCTCACACCTCACGCTTTTATCAGAGCGTGAAGCTCGTATTAAGCTTCTTTGGCACGGCGACGTTTTTCAACTTTACGTAATCAGGCAGCCCGTTGCGGAACGGCGGGTAATCTTCGCCCGCGATGAGGGGCAACAGATACTGGCGGCATGTCGCCGTGATGTGAAAGCCGTCATCGGTGATGAAATCGCGCGGCATTTTCTTTTCCCGGTTTGCGATGTCCTTGAGGTCGGCGGCCTCAATGGCCCACTTGTAGGGCTTCTCGGATTTGCGCACAATCACCGGCATCACGGCATTGCGGCCCTGCAAGGCGAGCTCGACCGCGGCTTTGCCGACCGCGTAGGCCTGCTGCACGTCGGTCTTCGAAGCGATATGACGCGCGGCGCGCTGCAGATAATCGGCGACCGCCCAGTGATACTTGTAGCCGAGCTTGTCTTTCACCAGATTGGCGATGAGCGGCGCAACACCACCCAACTGGGCGTGGCCGAATGCGTCCTTGAGGCCGGATTCGGAGAGGAATTTGCCCTCGGCATTGCGCAGGCCTTCCGACACGCCGATCGCGCAATAGCCGTATCGTTTGACGACGGCGTCGACGCGCGCGAGAAATTTTTCCGGCTCGAAGGTCAGTTCAGGGAACAGCAGGATCTGCGGCGCGTCGCCAATCTTTTCGGCGGCGAGCCCGCACGCGGCGGTGATCCAGCCGGCGTGGCGGCCCATTACTTCGAGCACAAATACCTTGGTCGAGGTGCGCGCCATCGACGCGACATCGAAACCCGCCTCGCGGATGCTCGTCGCGACATATTTGGCGACGGAGCCAAAGCCGGGGCAGCAGTCGGTGACGACGAGATCGTTATCGACGGTCTTCGGTATGCCGACGCAGATCACCGGATAGCCGAGCGCGCCGGAGATCTGCGACACCTTGTAGGCAGTATCGGCGGAATCGTTGCCGCCGTTGTAGAAGAAATACCCAATGTTATGCGCCTTGAAGACCTCGATCAGCCGCTCGTATTGCGCGCGGTTCTCGTCGAGGCCCTTCAATTTGTAGCGGCACGAGCCGAATGCGCCTGCCGGCGTGTGGCGCAGCGCACGTATCGACGCGGACGATTCTTTCGAAGTGTCGATCAGGTCTTCGGTCAGCGCGCCGATGATGCCGTCGCGGCCGGCGTAGACCTTACCGATCCTGTTTTTGTGTTTACGCGCGGTTTCGATGACGCCGCACGCGGTGGCGTTGATGACCGCGGTAACGCCGCCCGACTGGGCGTAGAAAACATTCATTTTTGCCATAACGGAAAAAACCTCAAAGCCGGGTGATGGGGGCGGATCTCGGTAAAAAAGCGGCACTAAACGGCGTCATTGAAGTCGGGGATGGTGCTCATCACTTGCGCTGCGCCAGTGCGGCGAACAGTTTGTCGCGAATGTGCCCGATCGAGCCGCGGCCGTAGAGGTTGACGTAATTCGGCGCGCGCGGGTCGCCGCTTTCGGCCCACTGCAGATAGTAGTTGACGAGCGGCTTGGTCATCGCGTGATAAGTCGCGATGCGCCGCATGACGGTTTGTTCGTTGTCGTCGGCGCGCTGCACCAGCGGCTCGCTGGTCAGGTCGTCCCGGTCCGCCACGCGCGGCGGATTGAATTCGATGTGGTAGGTGCGTCCGGACGCCGGGTGCACGCGGCGCCCGCTCATGCGGCGCAGAATTTCCTGGTCGCCGACTTCGATCTCGATCACGAAATCGATGTCGGTCCCGGCCGCGCGCAACACTTCGGCTTGTGCAACCGTCCGAGGAAAACCGTCGATGATGAAACCGTTTCCGCAGTCCGGTTGCGCGATGCGTTTTCTGACCATTTCGGTGACCAGTTGATCGGGTACCAGATTGCCGTCGTCCATGTACGTGCGCGCTTCCGAGCCGAGCGCGCTGCGCGCCTCGATTTCGGCGCGCAGCATGGCGCCGGTTGAAATCTGCGGGATCTGGTAGCGCTGGATGAGGAATTGCGCTTGCGTCCCCTTGCCGGCGCCGGGTAGTCCCAGCAGGATAATTCGCATCATGATGGTTTCTCTGGCGTGCGATTGGCGCACAGTCTGTGTCGCGACTGCCGGCATTGGGATCGGCAACGGGCGCAGGTTAATTGGAGCGGCGGATTATACCGGTTCCCGCGCCGGCGCGAAATCCTGCGGCCGGCCGGTTCAGCGCTGGCTGCGCACCAGAGCTTTGACGCGTTCGAAATCTTCTGCCGTGTCGACGCCGGCGTGCGGTGCGGCAGCGGCGACCAGGACGCTGATGCGATGGCCATGCCACAGCGCGCGCAGTTGCTCAAGCGCTTCGAATTCTTCGAGCGCGGCCGGGGCAAGCCCGGCGTAGCTTGCCAGAAATGCGGCACGGTAGGCATAGATGCCGATGTGCCGGTAAGCCGGCAATCCCGCAGGGATCGTTTGGATGCCGTGCGCAAACGCATCCCGCGCGTAGGGTATCGGCGCGCGGCTGAAATACAAGGCGTAACCGTTCTTGTCCAGCGTAACCTTCACGATGTTCGGGTTGGCAAACCCGGACGCGTCGGTGAGCGGACAGCAGGCGGTCGCCATCGCTGCATCGATGTGGCCGGCGAGCTGCTGCGCGACGCTACGGATCAACGCGGGCTCGATCAGCGGCTCATCGCCCTGTACGTTGACGATGATGCTGTGCGGCGCATAGCCGCGTTGCGCCGCGACTTCTGCGATGCGGTCGGTACCTGAGGCGTGATCTCTCCGCGTCATCATTACCGCATGGCCGTGGTGCGCCACCGCCGCAGCGATGTCCGGATGGTCGGTCGCAACCACGACTTCCAATGCGCCGCTCTCGCGCGCGCGATTCGCGACGTGTACGACCATCGGCTTGCCATCGATTTCGGCGAGCATCTTGCCAGGCAGCCGCGTCGAGGCGTAGCGGGCGGGAATAATCACGATGAAGTTCATCGGGGGAGGCGTGAGGCGTGAGGGGTGAGGCGGAAATCGTCAACTCGATCGCTACAAGCGCTACGCCTAACGCCTAACGCCTCACGCAATTCACGCTTCACTCCTCACTCCTCACACGTCACTCAAACTTCCTCCTCGGGAGGAAGTTTGCGCGCGTCGTCTTCCAGCATGACCGGGATGCCGTCCTTAATCGGATAGGCCAGGCGATCCGGCTTGCAGATCAACTCCTGTGCCGCTTTGTTATAGACGAGCGGCCCCTTGCAGAGGGGGCACACCAGAATGTCGAGCAGCTTGGAATCCATTTATTTTCCGATCTTGTGCAGAATAAGGTCGCCCAATGCCGCCTCGATCGTGGTGTCCACCCGCAACACCCACCGGTTTTCGCCGCCGAAGCGTTCGCATTTTACCGCATCCTTCTCGGTCATGATCAGCGCCGCATTCGCGCCGAAAGCGCAGTCGGCTGAAGTGTAAGCGTGATGATCCGGGAACGGGTGCGCGCTGAATGACAGGCCGAGATCGCGCAGGGCATTAAAGAAACGCTGCGGATTGCCGATCGCGGCGATTGCATGTACGGTTTGGCCGGCGAAGTGCCCGGGCGCAACGCCGAGTTGCGGATTGCGCAAGTCATAAAATGTGCTGCCCTCCAGCCGCATGTCGAATACCGGCACGCCGGAGGGCAGCGTTGCAGGCGGGAACAACGCACCGCCATTGATGACGATCGCATCGACACGCGCAAGGCGGCGCATGGGTTCGCGCAAGGGGCCGGCGGGCAGCAGCATACCGTTGCCGTAGCCGCGCTCGCCGTCGATCACGGTGAGTTCGACGTCGCGTGCGAGCGCGTAATGCTGCAGTCCGTCGTCGCTGATGATCACGTTGCAATCCGGATAATCCGCCAGCAAGGCCTGTGCCGCCGCCACGCGCTGTCTGCCGACCCACACCGGACAGGGGCAGCGACGTGCAAGCAACACCGCCTCATCACCGACGACGCGCGGATCGCTGTCGGGTGCGGCGCACTGCGCACTGCGCGCGGTGCCGCCGTAGCCGCGGCTGACGACGCCGGGTTTGCAGCCGTGCTCAAGCAGCCATTGGACGAGCCAGATTACGCACGGCGTCTTGCCGGTGCCGCCTACGCTGATGTTGCCAACAACGATCACCGGTACGCGCAGCCGCGTGGAGGAAGCCAACCCGGTGCGATAGAGCAGGCGGCGAACGGCGGCGAGCATTGCAAACAGCACGCTCAGTGGCCACAGCGCCAAGTGCAGCGGGGAGACGCGATACCAGTAGGATTCCAGCCAGCGCATGACGGGTGATGGGTAATGGGTGATGGGCAATGGGTAATGGGCAACGCGTGAACCCCTCACTCATTACTCATCACCCATCGCTCATCACTTTTTATTTGCCTGCGTCGTGAAGGTGATGCGGCTGAAGCCGGCGATGCGCGCCGCTTCCATGATGTTGATCACCGACTGGTGGGTGGCGGCGGCATCCGCGTTAATGATGATCACCGGGTCGGGAATGCCGCCGGCGGCGCGTTTCAATTCGTCGGCGAAGCTCTCGGGACTGCGAAACGGCACCGCCGCCTTGTTGACTACGTATTTGCCCTGTCCGTCGACCGCGACGTTGATCTGATTCGGGCGCTCCTCGGGCTTGTTGGCGTCTGCGGTCGGCAGGTTGATCTGCAGTTCCGCGTAGCGCGAGTAAGTGGTGGTGACCATCAGGAAAATCAGGATCACAAGCAACACGTCGATCAACGCGATGAGGTTGATTTCCGGTTCTTCCCGGTGCCTGGCAGGGCGGAAATTCATGCAGCTGACCGGGTGCCGTTCAGGTCTGGCGCTCGCCGTGGATGATCTCCACCAGCTTCACGGCCTGGCTTTCCATCTCGACGATCAGGGAATCGACCTTGTTGCGGTAGTGGCGATGGAAGATCATGCTCGGAATGGCCACGATCAATCCCATCGCCGTGTTGTAAAGCGCGATCGAGATGCCGTGCGCGAGCACGATCGGATTGCTGCCGGACGGCGTCTGCGAGCCGAAGATCTCGATCATGCCGATCACCGTGCCGAGCAGCCCGAGCAGCGGGCCGATCGAGGCGATGGTACCTAAAGTGGTGAGGAAGCGTTCAAGATCGTGCGCGACGGCGCGGCCGCTGTCGTTGATCGCCTCTTTCATGACTTGCGGCGTGCTCTTGACGTTTTTCAGTCCGGCGGCAAAAATTTGCGCCAGCGGGGCGCCGCTCTCGAGTCGCGCGAGCAGCATCGGATTGACGCCGTTTTGCCGGTATTCCTGCACGACCTGGCCCAGCAGTTCAGGCGGCGCGACAACATTGCTGCGCAGCGACCACGCGCGCTCGCCGATAATGGCCAGCGAAATGATCGACGCCAGCACCAGCGGCCATACCGGCCATCCCGCAGCTTCAATGAGTGCAAACACTTAGGTATCTCCGAGGTCGCGAAAATTGACCGATGCAACTTTATATGGGCAACGAAATTTCAGCAAGCGCAATCGCGGGCGCCGGATCGCTGATCGATCGACGTCAAGACCGGTGTCGACCGGTGTCGGCGCGCGCGATTGTATCACCGTGCCGCAGTCGCATGATCGACCGCGCCCGCCGTGGGCAGCGCTGAAAAAAATCTCGCCTATCGGAGTGGCGCCTTGAAACCGCGCGGACGCGACCTCAGACAGTGCCGAAACTTGTCCACAATTGCTGTGGATAAGTGTGTGTAAAGTATGTACACAGTTTGCGTAAGTGAGTTATCCGTATAGAGTTTTGCTACATTGCTCAATTTTTAAACTTATCAAATTATGCCAATTAATCACATACTTGAAATTGCACCCCGCATGCCTAATGCGTTTGCGGGGCGGCGCTGGCCGGCGTGCGATGGCGAACGTGAAAGAGGACCGGCAGATTGGAAATTGGAGCGCTCCCCGGTGCGGCCTTGAATCGGTTGACAATTTTTTTCGCGCAGTTTTTTGCGCCGCATAAACGCGCGCGATTGTAGAATCCCGGCATGGATTTGATTTCGGATTCTGAAAAATCGTCGCGCGTCATCAGCGTCGGCGAACTCAACCGCCTCACCAAGGAACTCATCGAGGGCAATCTGCCCTTGATGTGGGTGGCGGGCGAAATCTCGAATTTCATGCGCGCGGCGTCCGGCCACTGCTATTTCTCGCTGAAGGACGCGCAGGCGCAGGTGCGTTGCGTGATGTTCCGCCACAAGGCGCAACTGCACGACTGGCAGCCGGAAAACGGCATGCAGGTCGAAGTGCGCGCGATCCCGTCCCTGTACGAGGCGCGCGGCGAGTTTCAGTTGAACGTGGAGGCGATGCGCCGCGCCGGGCTCGGTGCGCTCTACGCAGCGTTCGAGAAGTTGAAGGCGAGGCTGCAGGCCGAAGGCCTGTTCGAAGCGGGCATCAAGCGGGAGCTGCCGCGTTTTCCGCGCGCCATCGGCATTGTGACCTCGCTCCAGGCGGCCGCGCTGCGGGATGTGCTGACGACGCTCAAGCGCCGCATGGCCTCGATCCCGATCATTATTTATCCGACGCCGGTGCAGGGCGAAGGCGCAGGCGCGAAGATCGCGGCGGCCATCGCGGAGGCGGACGCGCGCGCCGAATGCGACGTGCTGATCGTGTGCCGCGGCGGCGGCAGCATTGAAGACTTATGGGCGTTCAATGAGGAAGTCGTGGCGCGCGCAATACACGCCTGCCAATTGCCGGTGGTGAGCGGCGTCGGCCACGAGACCGATTTTACGATCGCCGATTTCGTTGCCGATGCGCGCGCGCCGACCCCCACGGCGGCGGCGCAAATGGCAAGCCCCAACCGCGACGATCTGCTGCAGGACATCGGTCATCTTTATCAGCGCCTCGCGCGCGTGATGGAGCGTGCGCTCGAGCGCCGTATGCAAGCACTCGACGGGCTGACGCGACGG
>JANNPG010000314.1:0-3951 GCA_031399805.1 Betaproteobacteria bacterium
CTCGTCCTCGTTCTCGCCCTCGTTGCCGTCGTCGCTCTCCTGCTTCTCGCCGTCGGCGCCGGCCTGCGTCTGCTGCGGCTGCTCCTGCTCGGTCTGCGCGTGCGCCGAACGCGCGGCATTGGGAGCGCGGCCGGGCAAGTAAGCACCCTGGTAAATCTCGGTGTCCGTTACCGGTGCCAGCGAAGTTTCCTGGTACAACTCGTTGGCAATGTGGAACGCATCGGCGATGGTCGCCGCGTCATCCAGTAACGGCAGCAGCCGCGCATCGAGCGCAGACGGTTCGCCGCGCATGATGGCGAGTGCGCCGCCGACCATGGCCAGCGCCAGGTCGTAATACGGCAGCGCCTCCGGCGGGCGCAAACGGTGCGACACGCCGGTCGCATGCAGGCGCGCGAGATAATTCGGCACGCAGTGCTGGATGCGGGCATCCACGCGCAGGTCCTCGCACGCATCGAACAGCAACTGAAAACGCGGCACGTCGTCGCCGTAGCGCGCGAATAGCGGCGCCCATGCAATCTGGCCGGACTTCGGCAACTCGGCACCCACCTCGCTGAATATCCGCACGAGTGGCGCGCGCTCGAAGCTGCCGAACAACTGGTGCCCCGCCGCATGCAGCACCGCCAGTATGGCTTCGTCACGGTCCGGCATCACAGCAGGAAGGAACACGCTGCGCCCGTCGGTTTCGACGAACGGCCGTCCCTTGTCGGGCGACCACGTGCTCTCTTTCAATTCGATCGGCCGCTCGAACCAGATCTCGAGCAGCAGCGTGAGCAGCCGGTTGCGCTCGTTCATGCGAAAACCCGGCAGGTGATCGAGCAATACCGACAGGCTCTCCTCGCTTTCGAGACGGAAATACGACTCGCCGCGCGCGCGGCCGGACTGCATGATATCGGCGCCGCGCAATGCCCACGGCAACACTGCCTGCGCGCCAAGCAGGTTGCGCACGCGTATCGAGCCCGCGAGGCAGGTCGCGAGCAGGAGCTTGCGCGACTCGTACAACTCCTCCAGCGGCCCGCACAACTGCTCGATACCGGTCACGCCCTGGCGGCAGGCGAGATCGAGCACGGGTGTGGCGAAGTAAGCGCGCCCGCTGTTGCCGTGTCGAGCGTACCACGTGAATCCGATCTCGGCCCACCGGCGCTCGCCGGCGTGCCCAAGCGTACCGAATGCGCGCGGCAGATTCTTCATGAAGCCCTCGACAGCGGGCGCGGACGCGGGCCATTGCAGAAATTCGAGCGCCTGGCGCGTCCACGGCAGCACAGTCTCGGAAATTTTCTCGGCCTCGCGGCTGCCGCGCACGAACGCCTTGCCGGCTTCGCGGTCGTGCACGAAGAGCCGCCGCACCGCGTCCAGCCACACCAGCACCACCTCGTCGCCGTGATGCGCTAGCGCCGGCAGCACATCGCTGACTTCGCGCTGCGCGACGAAGGAGAGCGCGCTTAAATTTTCAAGCGCCTTTTCTATTGCGGCGGGTGATGCGGCTGCCACGCGGGTTACCTGGACTATCAGGCGAAATGCGCCTTGACGATTTCCATCAGCGCTTCGGCAAGCTCGATGTCGTCGGTGAGCGGATTGACCATCGAGACCTGGCACGCGTTGACCGGATCGAGCCCGGCGTTGATCATGTTCGCCGCGTACACCAGCGCGCGCGTCGAGGTCGCTTCTTCGAGCCCGTGATCTTTCAGCAGGCGACCCTTGCGGCCGGTGGCAACCAGCTTCGCCGCGAGTTCGGCATCGATCCCGGGCACTTCGTTGACGACGATCTTGCGCTCGACGTCTTCCTGCGGAAAATCGAAATTGATCGCGATGAAGCGCTGCTTGGTGGACGGCTTCAGGTCCTTGAGCACCGTCTGGTAGCCCGGATTGTACGAAACCACCAGCAGGAAATCCTCGTGCGCGTCGATTTCCTGGCCCTTCTTTACAATCGTGAGCCGGCGCCGGTGGTCGGTCAGCGAATGGATAACCACCGTCGAATCGGTGCGCGCCTCGACGATCTCGTCAAGATAGCAGATCGCGCCGGCCTTCACGGAACGCGTGAGCGGCCCGTCCTGCCATACCGTGGAGCTGCCTTCGAGCAGGAAACGCCCGACCAGATCGGAACTGGTCAGGTCTTCGTGACACGACACCGTTACGAGCGGACGCTTCAACTGGAACGCCATGTGTTCGAGAAAGCGCGTCTTGCCGCAACCGGTCGGGCCCTTCAGCATCACCGGCAGCCGCTTGCGGTAGGCGGCCTCGAATATCGCCACTTCATTGCCCTGCGGCTCGTAATAGGGAGCGACGTCGCTTGCCTTCGGCAGTTGGATAATGTCGTGCTCTACGCCGCGCAGGCGGGTTGTTGCTGTCTTCATTCAATGATCCTTGGCTGAAAGCGCGGGGCGCGCATGCGAAATGAGCCCCCTATGACCATATTCTAGCAGCAGGAATCAGGATTCAGGCGCCAGGATTCAGGAACCAGAGGTAAAGCGCATTTCTCAATCCTGAATCCTGAATCCTGCTTACAGCACTAGGGGCCGGTCCGGCAATTCGTTCGGGTTTTCGCCGCGCGGCGGAAAGTGCCGCGCCAGCAGCGCCGTGATTTCCGCGATGGCAGAAAGCGCGCCCTCTGCATAGCGGCCGGCCTTGAAAGCTTGTTCCATGCGCCGGCAGATCGCGTCCCAATCCATCTGCGCCACTTTCGCGCTGATGCCGCGGTCGGCGACAATTTCGATGCGGTGGTCGACGAGCTGCACGTAAATCAGCACCCCGCTGTTGTGTTGCGTGTCCCACACGCGAAGTTGCGCAAATAACTCCTGCGCGCGCTGGCGCGCGGTCTGTCCGCGCCATAGCGGCAGCGGATGCAGTCCCGCCTCGACGGCGAAACGCAGTTCTCCGTCGTGCGTTTTTTCCGACGCGCTGATCGCCGCATCGATGGCATTCAGCGTGTGCCGCGGAAACGCGCGCCGGATGATCCATTGCGGCGCGAACAAATGCTTTAGCATGCGTCCGGTATTCATCTCACCAGCTCCCCGACGAACCGCCGCCGCCCGAACTGCCGCCACCGCCGCTGAACCCGCCGCCGCCGCTGAATCCCCCGCCGCCGCCGGAGCCGCTGCTGAAACCACCGCCGCCGCCCCAGCCGCCGCGCGCGCCGCCGAGCAGCGAAAAAATAAACGCCATCACGGCGGCAATGATGGCGATCAGCAGCGCGCCGCCCAGCGTCCACGCAAGGAAGCCGGCGATCGCGCTGATAATGCCGGCGCCGAGGAATCGGCCGAAGATCGCGCGCAATATGCCGCCGACGACGAAGACCAGGATAAAACCGATCCCGAGCAGCGTATTGAAATCGACGCCGCCGCGCGGTTGCGATTGCGATTTCGGCGGCGGCAGCGGCTCGCCGTCGATCACTTTCGTAATGCGCTCGACGCCGGCGCTGATGCCGCCGTAGAAATCGCCCTGCTTGAAGCGCGGCGTGATGTCCTCCGCGATGATGCGCTTGGCGGTCGCGTCGTTGAGCGCGCCTTCCAGACCGTAACCGACCTCAATGCGCAGCTTGCGGTCGTCTTTCGCGATGAGCAACAGCACGCCGTCGTCGATGCCCTTGCGCCCGAGCTTCCAGTTTTCCTCGACGCGCACCGCGTACTGCTCGACGGTTTCGGGCTGAGTCGTCGGCACGATCAAAACCGCGATCTGGCTGCCTTTGCGCGCCTCGAACGCGGCGAGCGTCTGCTCGAGCGCTGCCTGCTGCTGGGAAGAAAGTGTTGCGGTGAGATCAGTGACGCGCGCCTTGAGCGGCGGAATCGCGACGTCGGCGAGCGCGAGCGTCGCCGCGAGCAGCGCGCCCAGCGCGAGCAGGAATCGCGACCAGCCTCGCCGTGACCAGCCCTGCTTCATAGCGTGGCGAATGGTGACCGTACTGCGTGGCGGGAGCGGCGGATTACTTGCTGTACTCGCTCGGCGGGCTGGGCGGAA
>JANNPG010000319.1:0-4505 GCA_031399805.1 Betaproteobacteria bacterium
CCCGCGCCGCCATCTCGACGGCGATGTTGCCGGACGCGCCCGCGCGGTTGTCGACGACGAATTGCTGCCCGAGCGATTCCGCAAGCCCCTGCGCCATGATGCGCGCAACGATATCAGTGGCGCCACCGGGTGCAAATGGAACAATCAACCGCACGGGTTTCGTCGGCCAGTCGGTTGCACGCTCCGCCGCGCTTACGACGCCAGTCAGCAGCGCCGGCAACGAAAACAACGCAATCAGCACACTAGATTTGCCGAGGATGGTCATGTTCCTCCTCATTCCGGGTGGTTACTACCGTTTCGCGCGGCGCACGCGCCACCGATGGCGGCAACGCACATTAGGCCGTACACCGCGGAAATTCTGGCGAGGCTGTTAATATGGGAAGCCGCAATATAACATGTGGTTACTCCACACTGCCGCCGCCGCTCAATTAATTCGCCGGATACGAGCGGACGCAAGCGCCGCTCAATCCGGCATTTCGCGGAATAGAAGCACAGAATAGGTACTAACCATGTTTTGGAAATTTTTGTCCTCCCTGGTAATGGTCGCAACCGCCGTGCTGGGCACGCCCGCCATCGCCCAATCGCCGGCGCACGGCAACCACAGTTTCAGCGGCGCCGAACATTGGGCCAAAGTCTTCGACGATCCTGCACGCGACCAATGGCAGAAGCCGCACGAAGTAATAGCCGCGCTGAAACTGCAACCGAACGCCGCAGTCGCCGACATCGGATCCGGCACCGGTTATTTTGCGGTGCGCTTTGCGCACATGCTGCCGCAGGGCCGCGTGTACGGAATCGATCTCGAACCCGACATGGTCAAGTATCTGGCGGAGCGCGCGAAGAAAGAAAATCTTGCCAACCTCACGGCGATCGCCGGCGCGCCCGATGACGCGCGCATCCCCGCGCCGGTCGACTTGGTGATTCTGGTCGACGTCTACCATCACATCGACCGACGCGCGGATTATTTCCGCAAGCTGCGCGCGTCGCTGAAACCCGGCGGCCGCATCGCGATCATCGACTTTCGCATGGATTCGCCGTCGGGCCCGCCGAAGAACGCGCGCATTGCGCCGGATCGCGTCAAAGCCGAAATGAAGAGCGGCGGCTATGCGCTCGGCGAAGAACATGCGTTTCTGCCGAACCAGTATTTCCTGATCTTCAAGCCCGCAGAGCAGCGTGCGCCGCAACCCGGGAAATCGTAGACGCATGTTCCCGACCCCGCGCCGACTCGTCCGTTTTGCTTTTGCCGTATGCGCGCTGATGATGGCGATTGCCGATGCGCAGCCCTTCAGCCTGCCGCAGGACGCTGGCGCGCGCAAAGACCTCTTGAACCTGGACCTGAAATTCGACGCGTTTGCCGCGCCGATTCCGCCGTGCAGGGAAAAACGGTGATGGGCGATGGGCGATGGGTGAACCCCGTTAGAGATCGAATCTCTAACGGGGTGAAGGAAAAAACGCGCATGGATGCAATAAGAACACAGGAGAAGCACCGCATGAAAACCTTGATTGGCATGGCCGTTATCGCAACTTGCTTTACCGCCCCGCCGGCCGCCGCGGCGGATGCGCCGGGTTATCCGAACAAGACGATCCGCATCATCGTGCCCTTCCCGCCCGGCGGTATTTCCGACGTAATGTCGCGCGTAATCGGCCAGAAGTTCACCGAGACATGGAATCAGCCGGCCGTGATCGAAAACCGTGCCGGCGCGGGCGGCAACATCGGCACGGATCTCGTTGCCAAGTCGCCGGCCGACGGCTACACCCTCGTCATGGGCAGCATAGGCACACACGCGGTAAACGTGAGCCTCTTTTCCAAACTGCCCTACGACCCGGTCAGGGATTTCGCGCCGGTCGCTCTTACCGTCGAAGCCGACGGGCTGCTCGTGCTGCATCCATCGGTACCGGTAAAAACGGTCAAGGAGTTGGTCGCGCTCGCGCGTGCACGGCCCGGACAGTTGGTCTACGCTTCGGCAGGCAACGGCACCGCGAGTCATCTTGCCGGAGAGCTCTTCAAGTCACTTGCGAAAATCGACCTCGTGCACATCCCCTATAAAGGCAACGTGCCCGCGATCACCGATCTCGTCGGCGGGCAGACGTCGATGTTGTTCGCGACCATGCCGACCGTCATGCCGCTCGCCAGAGCCGGCAAGCTCCACGCCATCGCGGTGACCGGCGCGCAGCGTAATCCGGCCGCGCCGGAAGTACCCGCCATGGCCGAAACACTTCCCGGCTTCGACGTCACCAACTGGATCGGCATGTTTGCTCCGGCAGGCACGCCGGCGGATATCGTGGCCAAACTCAACTCCGAAATCATGCGCGTCATGCGGCTGCCCGAAGTCCAGTCGCGGCTCGTCACCGAAGGCGCAAAGTCGAGGGCCAACACGCCGGCTGAATTCAGCGCTTACCAGAAAAGCGAGATTGCAAAATGGGCCAAACTCATCAAGGAAGCGCGCATCGCGGTGGATTAGAATTCATCCTTGCTTGAGTGATTAAGTAACTGCGTCACTTAATCCCGTACGGGATGTGAGAAATGCGATTCGAGAGGCGGGATCCGTGATTCGGACAGGATTTACAGGATAAACAGGATGGACACCAAAAAACGCAAAGGAGGGTCAAGCAGACGCTTGTCACTTAATAATAAAGTGATTAACCTGTGCTTTGGGACGTCTACCACACTGAGGGCGGAAGAATCATGGCCGACGCAGCGTTAGATCACAGAACACTGGCGAAACTGGTCGAATCGGGCGCCGTGCGGGCGGCATGTGTGATTAGCCATGCAGGAGGTTGGGGAGTCATCGTTACCTGCGGCAAGACTGCCCGACCGCTCGCCGCGCAGCGTGGCAAGGTGCGGCTATTTTCCAAGTTGGAGACCGTCGCGGTTTACCTCAGGGGGATCGGCATTCCGCGCTTCGATGTTGACGTTGTTGACTACGACCCGGAGCGCGCGCGCCGGGCACGACCAGATCGCTCCGAGGCGCTGAAGCACGCTCACGAAGCTGCGGCCTACGACAAATGGTTCCGCGGTCAAGTGCAGGTCGCGCTCGATGATCCGCGGCCGAGTATGCCGAACGGAGAGGTCTCTGCGCGCTGGGCGAAAAAGCGGGCGCGGCTTGTGAAGAAAGCTAAAGGCGCCCAAGGGCCCAAGGTTTGAAGGTTCGCTGGCGGCCCGCTGCCGAAGCCGGCCGCGACGGGATCGTCGACTACATCGCGCAAGATGATCCGGTTGCCGCGATAGATCTGGGCGATGCGATTGATCGACGGGTCACCGCGTTGCCGAATCAGCCGAAGCTCTATCGTGTCGGTCGTGTCAGAGGTACCCGCGAAATGGTCGTGCATCCGAACTACATCGTAGTGTGCCGGATCGTACGCGGCGAGATCGATATCCTGCGCGTCTCCATAGTGCCCGGCAGTGGCCGCCTAGCCATTAGCCGCGCGTGTTTTGGCCCGCAATTCGCGATTTTGCGTCTCGTTAATACTGCCGGGCACAGCGCGCGGCTAAATCAGCCCCCGCATATTCGCGACCTTCTCGACCGGGCTGCGTTCCGCAAACACCTTGTTCGAGGCAAAAGGCAAAACCCGGCCCTGCTGTTGCTGCTGCCGGGCACGCACTCCGCATTGAGCGTCGCCCAGTCGATGCCTGACGCCGGCGCCTATCCGTCCCGTCCCATACGCCTGCTGGTGCCATTTCCGCCAGGCGCGAGTCCAAACGATATCATCGGCCGCCTGATCGGACGCCAACTGGCGGAAAGCATGGGGCAGCAAGTCGTCGTCGACAACCGCGCAGGGGCCGGCGGGACCATAGGCGCGGATATCGTCGCCAAGTCGGGCCCGGACGGATACACCGTACTGATTACCAGCACCACGTTCACGATATCGCCAAACGTCTACCGGCAACTGCCCTACGACGCGCTGCGGGATTTTCAGCCGATAACGACGATCGCGTCCGCGCCGATGATGCTGTTTGTGCATCCATCGGTTCCCGCAAGCAACGTAAAAGAATTCATCGCGTACGCGAAGTCGAAGCCGGGACAACTGAATTTCGGCTCCGGGGGCAACGGCACTGTGCCGCATTTCGCCGGCGAGATGCTCAAATCGATGGCCGGCATCCAGATGAACCACATCCCTTACAAAGGCGGCGCTCCGGCGACGGCTGCGTTGCTCGGCGGCGAAATCACGGTCTATCTCGACACGCCCACGGCGATGCTGCAATTCGTGCAGCAGGGCAAAGTGAAAGTCCTCGCCGTCGCCGGCAAACAGCGTTCCGTATTCCTGCCGGACCTGCCCACGCTGGATGAAGCGGGCGTGCCCGGCTACGAGATACGCGTCTGGTACGGTTTTTTTGCGCCGGCGAAAACACCCCTTGCGATTGTCCGCAAGATCTATGGCGCGACGGTCAAGGCGCTGGAAGTCGCAGAGGTGAAATCGCGTCTGGCGGCGATCGGCACCCAGCCCGGCGCCAGTCCACCCGAGGAATTCCAGCGCCTGATCCAGGCAGAACTTGAAAAATGGCGGAG
>JANNPG010000327.1:0-7856 GCA_031399805.1 Betaproteobacteria bacterium
CATCTGGCAATGGGCCGGCAACGACGAGGGCGCGGTACCCGACGTGGTCATGGCCTGCTGTGGCGACGTGCCCACGCTGGAGACACTTGCCGCCGTCTCCATCATGCGTGAGCATCTGCCGGCCTTGAAAATCCGCGTGGTTAACATCGTCATCCTCATGAAGCTGCAGCCGCCAAGCGAACACCCGCACGGGTTGAGTGACAGGGATTTCGACGCGATCTTCACCACGGACAAGCCGGTCATCTTCGCGTTCCACGCCTATCCGTGGCTGATCCACCGATTGACCTACCGCCGCACCAACCACGACAACATCCATGTCCGCGGCTACAAGGAAGAGGGCACCATCACCACGCCCTTCGACATGACGGTGCTGAACGATCTCGATCGCTTCCACCTCGTGATAGACACCATCGACCGCCTGCCGCAGACGGGCGCGTTGGGCATCACGCTGAAGCAGCAGTTAACGGACAAGCTGAGCGAGCACAAGCAATACATCGGCAAGCACGGCGAAGACCTGCCGGAAATCCGGAATTGGAAATGGAGTACGACCCACGCGGGTAAACCGGTTAAACCCGGCGGGTCAGACGTGCTCTTGTCCCCCACGGGGACTTCCTCCGGGGCGTAGCGCAGGCGACCCGCCTGCACCGTCAACGAATGCAGGCGAGTCGCCTGCGCTACCTTTATTTTGAAATGCGCTTTAAGTGCCGACGAAGGCCAAAGAAGCATGAGTAACGCAAAAGATGCACCGGTTAAAGTGAGTCCCCTCGCGGGCAAGCCGGCGACACTGGCCATGCTGGTCGACGTGCCCAGACTTGTCACCGCCTACTACACTGGCGTGCCGGACTCTTCAGCACCTGAGCAGCGGGTTGCATTCGGCACCTCGGGGCATCGCGGCTCGGCGTTCGAAGTGAGCTTCAACGAATGGCACGTCCTTGCCATCAGCCAGGCCATTTGCCAGTATCGCAAGCAGCACGGCATCGATGGCCCGCTGTTCCTGGGCATCGACACTCACGCGCTGTCGGTGCCGGCGTGTGCCAGCGCGCTCGAAGTGCTGGCGGCCAACGGCGTGGATGTCATGCTCGCGGAGCGCGACGAATACACGCCGACTCCCGCGGTTTCTCACGCCATACTCACGTACAACCGCGGGCGCACGGCAGGCCTGGCGGATGGCATAGTCATCACGCCCTCGCACAATCCGCCTGAGAGTGGCGGCTTCAAGTACAACCCGCCCAACGGCGGGCCGGCGGACGTCGGCGTGACCGGCTGGGTCGAAGCGAGGGCCAATGAGTTTCTGAAAAACGGTTTGCAGGGCGTGCAAAGAATTCCTTATGCGAAGGCCCTGCGCGCCAGTACCACCCACCGCCACGACTTTCTTAACGCCTACGTGAGCGATCTGGGCAATGTCCTCGATATGGATGCAATGCGTGGCGCCAAAATCCGCATGGGCGTGGATCCGCTCGGCGGCGCGGGCGTACACTACTGGGCCGCGATTGTCGGGCGCTACGGCCTTGACCTCACCGTGGTGAACGAGACAGTCGATCCGACATTCCGTTTCATGACGGTTGACTGGGATGGCCGGATTCGCATGGATCCGTCCTCGTCCTACGCAATGCAGAGCTTGATCGACCTCAAGGACCGCTTTGACATTGCCTTCGCGTGTGATACCGATCATGACCGGCACGGGATAGTGACGCGTAGCGCGGGATTGCTTCCGGCAAATCACTATCTCGCAGTCGCCATCCACTACCTGTTTCAGCACCGGCCGCAGTGGGGCAAAGAAGCCGCGGTAGGCAAGACTGTGGTGAGCACCCGGATGATCGATCGCGTGGCCGCGAAGCTTGGCCGTAAACTCTATGAGGTGCCGGTCGGCTTCAAGTGGTACGTTGAAGGCCTCTATGACGGCTCGCTCGGCTTTTGCGGCGAAGAGAGCGCCGGCGCAACCTTCCTGCGCATGGATGGGGCCGTGTGGACGACGGACAAGGATGGCATCGTGCCGGCACTGCTCGCCGCGGAAATCACCGCGCGGACGGGCCGCGATCCCGGCGAGCTCTACCGCGAGCTTACGCGCGAGTTCGGCGAGTGCCTCTCGGACCGGGTTGAGGCGCCCGCGACGCGCGAGCAAAAACGCATGCTGTCCGGACTCTCGCCGCAGCGGGTACTCAGCAAGGAACTGGCCGGCGAGCCGATCTTGAGCATACTGAGTCACGCGCCGGGCAATAACGCTCCCATCGGCGGGTTGAAAGTGATCGCCGAGAATGGATGGTTCGCGGCGCGTCCGTCCGGCACGGAGAATATTTACAAGGTTTATGTGGAGAGTTTTCGTGGCGAGCAACATCTGCGCCGCATCGCGGATGAAGCGCAGGCGATTGTAGACGCGGCTTTGGCGGCGGGCGGTGGTGACGGGGCTCAAAGCCGATGAGCAACGTGTTGCGCAGCGGGGCGGTTGGTCGAGCAGTTCAGGACTGGGGGCAGGCAGAGCGGGGGATGCGGAAAGATGAATCCCATTTACAGACACGAACAACACGGCTGACATGGCCGAAAGGATAAAGATGAAAATCAGTTCAAAGGATTTCCGTGTCCGGCCCGGAGCCAAAGTCAACCTCACAAAGTGGCCGACGCGCGTGAAGCCTGCGTACAAGTCCAAGAAGGATTACGCCAAACTCCTCCAGGAACAGGTGGAGGAGTTGAGCTCGCTGCAGCGTCTGCACTACGCGTCCGACCGCTATGCGCTACTGCTGATTTTCCAGGCGATGGACGCCGCCGGCAAGGACGGCGCCATCCGCCACGTGATGTCCGGCGTCAATCCGCAGGGCTGCCAGGTGTTCAGCTTCAAACACCCGAGTGCTACGGAACTGGATCACGACTTTCTGTGGCGCACCACCCAGTCGCTGCCGGAACGCGGCCGCATCGGCATCTTCAACCGTTCCTATTACGAGGAAGTGCTGATTGTTCGGGTGCATCCGGAGATCCTGCGCGCCCAGAGGCTGCCGGACAAGTTGCTCGACGAGAAAACCGTCTGGCAGGGGAGGTACCGCTCCATCGTCGACCTTGAAAACCATCTCTACCGTAACGGCACACGAATCATCAAGTTTTTTCTCCACCTGTCGCAGGAAGAACAGCGCAAGCGCTTCCTCGCGCGCATTGATGAGCCGGACAAGAACTGGAAATTCAGTATTGCCGACATTGAAGAGCGAAAATTCTGGAAGCATTACATGAAGGCGTATGAGGCGTGCCTGGGCGCAACGAGCACCAAGGATGCGCCGTGGTATGTTGTTCCTGCCGATGATAAGGAAAATGCGCGGTTGATTGTTTCCCGAATTGTCCTTGATACGTTCAATGAACTCGAGATGACCTATCCGACGGCCACTGCGAAGCACCGGCGGGAATTGAAATCCATCCGCAAGCTGCTGGCGAAGTAACGTTCGAATTTATGGCCCCTTATTTGACGGCCGCTGCCAGGGTAAACGGCGAACGATGAGCACACAGGACGCGTCTGGCAAAGCGAGCTATGCGAATACCGCAGGCAGTACGAGCAATAGAGCAACAATGCGCTGAAGCGCGGTTGCTTCGGCGTTGTACTTATGGCGTTCGCAGATGTTTGCGGTGACGCCAGAATCGGCTCATCAGCGGCTTGACGCTGGTGCCGTGAACAAGAATCGAAAGTGATACCGTAATCAGCGTCAAGTGGATAAGCTCCAAGGCCAGATTTTCGGGGAGACCGTGCTGTATGGCATACATCAGGTAGTACAGCGAACCAATGCCGCGTACTCCGAACCAGCCCACCATACCGCGTAACGGCCACGAGGTGCGGGTACCCAACAGCCCGGCCATGACGCTGACCGGGCGCGCCACCATGAACAGAAACAGCGCAAGTCCCACTGCCCGCCAGCTCCAGGAATCGAAAAACAGCATGCCACCGATAAGCAGGATGAGTATCAATTCCGAGACCCGCTCCAGATGTTCCTTGAATATCAGCGATCGTTCACTCACCGTCGGCAGTAGCTCGTTATCAGGGCTTGCGTTTGAAATCTCCTGTTCAATTCTGGCGGTTTGCGGCCGATCGGGGTAATCTCGACCGGCGCCGGCGAGCTTGACTTCAGTCTGGCGCAGCGCGACGGCAGCGAAAAATACCGCGAGAAATCCCCACGCATTGACCAGCACACTCAAGCCGTACACCACACCGATCAGGCCAAGTCCGAGGAAGTCGTCCATGAGGTGGTGCCCGGGTGGCTCGCCGCGCAGCTTCCATCCCAAACGGGCCAGTGCGGCGCCGGAAATTACGCCGATAGCGATTCCCGCCACCGTGGCCCACAGCATATCGACCAGCGCCCAGCGCAGGCCGAATTCACCGAGCTCATGCAGTCCGAGTAATCCCAGTCCCAGCACTACAAATGGAAAAGCGCTGCCGTCATTCATGCCCGCTTCGCAGGTTAAAGTGAAGCGGAGCTGGTCGCGGTCACCGGAATGACGGATCTGGACATCGGTCGCCAACACCGGATCGGTGGGCGCCAGGATCGCGCCCAGCAAAACGCCAGCGCCCAGTGGCAGACCGAGTAGATAATAAGCGAAAGCGGCGACCATCCCGACGCTGACCGCCATGGATACGGATGCCATTAGAATCGGTGTGCGCCAGCGGGCAAAGCTTACCGGTACGGGCATTTTGACACCGGCGGAAAACAGCGAAATCAGGACTGCCACTTCGGTCAGCACTTCCAACAGCGCTGACTCCTTGAGTGGATTGAAGTGAAATACATTGAGCACGGTAGGTCCGACCAAGAGTCCCACCGCCAGATAGATAATGGCGGGTGTGACCGGCAGGCGCTTGAGCATCGAGGACGTCAGGCCCCTGGCGAGCAACAGGCCGCCCACGAGCAGAAACCATGGTGCGTTATTCATTGTTCTGTTAACTGTGTGCGGCGTCTATCCGCACCTCGACCGCGTGTTCCAGACGATCGTCAATCAAGGCAACGGCCTCGTCGCGCTGCTCGACGCCGTCAACCGTAACACGGGTCTTGCCGTCCGCGCCGTGTGTTTGAAATACACTGATGTGGTAGAGCGTTTCCCGGTAGCGGTAATGCAGCTTGAATGTTTCCCAGTCTGCCGGAAGGCAGGGCGTAAAGCGCAGTTTGTCGGTTTCCAGCTTCAACCCGAGCAGGGACTCCACTATGAGTCGATACATCCAGCCGGCCGAACCGGTGTACCAGGTCCAGCCGCCGCGGCCGGTGTGCGGCGCAACCGCATAGACGTCGGCCGCGACCACGTACGGTTCTACTTTGTAGGTGGCAATCGCCGCCTCGGAACCCGCGTGGTTTAGCGGGTTGATCATGTCGAATAGTTCCCATGCGCGCCGGCTGTCGCCCAGGGCGGCGAACGCCATTACCGTCCAGATTGCGCCGTGCGTGTATTGCCCGCCGTTTTCGCGCACGCCCGGCACGTAGCCTTTTATATAGCCGGGGTTCAAAGTCGACTTGTCGAACGGTGGATCGAGGAGCTGGATCAGCGCGTGGTCGCGCTTCACCAGGCGCCGATCCACCGCTGCCATCGCCGTGCGCGAGCGCCTCGGATCCCCCGCGCCCGACAGCACGGCCCAGCTTTGTGCAATGGCATCAATCTGGCATTCGGCGTTGCTCGCCGAACCCAGCGGCGTACCGTCGTCGAAGTAAGCGCGACGGTACCACTCGCCATCCCAGCCGTTACGCTCGATATTCTGGCGCAATTGTGCGGCCTCTCTCTGACAGCGTTCCGCGAAGGGCGTGTCGCTGCGGATGCGCGCAACCTCGGTGAATCGCATCAGCACCTCGTACAGGAAGAAACCCAACCACACGCTTTCGCCGGTGCCGTGCGCGCCCACCATGTTCATGCCGTCGTTCCAGTCACCGGAGCCGATGAGCGGCAGGCCGCGCTCGCCAAAGGCGAGACCTCTCAGAATGGCGCGCACACCGTGCTGGTACAGACTGGCCGTCTCTTGTGAGCGGCCGGGCAGGTCGTAATACGAGTCCTCTTCGGGGTTCACCGCGCGTCCCTCGAGGAAGGGTGTGGTTTCATCCAGCACCCCGGTGTCGCCGGTGCTCAAAACATAGCGGCACATCGCCAACGGCAGCCACAGGTAGTCGTCCGAACAGTGCGTGCGCACGCCGCGATCCGATGTGGGATGCCACCAATGCTGGACGTCGCCTTCCCGGAACTGGTGCGCCGCGCAGCGCAGCAGGTGTTCGCGCACGAGCGCGGGCTCGGCATGGATGAGCGCCATAACATCCTGCAACTGATCGCGGAAACCGAACGCGCCGCCTGACTGGTAGTAGCCGCTGCGCGCCCACAGACGGCACGCCAGCGTTTGATAGACAAGCCAGCCGTTGGTCAGCACATTGAGCGACTGATCGGGTGTCTCCACCTGAACTGCGCCCAGCGTGTGCTGCCAGTATTGCCGCACTTGTTCCAGCGCGTCGTGCGCCGCCGCCGAGCCGCGGTAGCGCTGCGTGAGCGTGCGTGCATCGTCGAGGTTGCGCCCGGCGCCGAGCCTGAAGATAAACTCACGCTCTTCACCGTTGCCGAGCTCGAACGCAATCTGGATTGCTGCGCAGGGATCCAAAGCGGCCCCCACCTTGTTGGAAAGTTGCGAGCGGGTCATGGCCGCGGGCTTTCTGAGCGTGCCGTTGCGCCCGACGAACTCGGCGCGGTCGCCGCTGAAGGTCCGCGTCATATCGTCGACGTCGAAGAAAGCAACCCGTTCGGCGAACTCGGTGTTGTATGCATTGCGCGCATGGAACGCGCCGCTTAACGAATCGATTTCGGTGATCACGTGCATGGCTGATTTCGGCCGCAGATCTCCGAGCACCCACTCGACGTATCCCGTGGCGGAGAGCGGGCGCGTGCGGCCTGACTCGTTGCGCACTTTCAATACCGAGAACTTGACCGCGGCGTCCAGCGCCACGTACACCGTGAGCTCCGAGCTGATGCCGCCTTCCGCGTGCTCGAAGCTGCTGTAACCGAAGCCGTGCCGGCTGACGTAAGGTGTGGCGCCGCGGCTCGGTAATGGCGTCGGCGACCAGAAGTGGCCGCTCTCTTCGTCACGCAGGTAAAAGGCCTCGCCGCCCGCATCGCTCACCGGATCATTGCCCCACGGGGTCAGGCGGAACTCATGGGCATTCTCGCTCCAGGTGTAGGCCATGCCGTTCTCGGAAATGACGGTTCCAAAGTGCGGATTCGCCACCACATTCACCCAGGGTGCCGGCGTCACGTGCCCGTGAGTAGTCGTGATCACGTACTCGCGCCCATCGGGGGTGAAGCCGCCGAGCCCGTTGTCGAAGGTGAGATCGCGGCGCGGGCGGGATGGCGGGGCCGTCGTCGCAAGGTCGGCACGGTGGGCCCGGCTCGACTTGAAGCGCGGCAAATTCAGATGCGGTGCGCGCACTTCCATGAGGCCGCGCCGGTTGATCTGGTCGCTCAGCGCTCCCCGCCGGTCGCTCAAGATGGCGCGCGCGACCGCTTGGACCAGAATGCGATCTTCATCCGATATCTGTTCCGCGCGGCGCACGAAAATTCCGCCGGGTTTATCCATCACGTGGGCTTCGGCGCCCGCGGCGATCAGTCCCATGATTTGTTCTTGCAGCACCTGCCGGTATCCGGCGCGATCTTCATTCCAGATCACCAGGTCCACGGTGAGTCCCTTCAGGCGCCAGTAGGCGTGGGCCTGCACGAGTTGGCGTACCAGATCGAAATTCGCCAGGTCGCCGATCTGCAGCAGCACGATCGGCAAGTCACCGGAAATGGCATAGCCCCATAAGCCAGATTGTCCGCGACCATACCTGCCGAGAACGCCCGCGTCCGCGCGCAAACCCGAAATCGCAGAGATAACG
>JANNPG010000390.1:0-2717 GCA_031399805.1 Betaproteobacteria bacterium
CGCCCTGTCAACGCCCGAATGTCACGATAAGCAGACCGGCGGTCAGCAGCAGCATGCCGATGAGTTCGATGCGGGTTACGCGTTCGCGGAAGATGCGCCGCGACACGACGTAGCCGAACAGCAGTTCGATGAGCGCCAGCGTGCGGACGTGGGCGGCGGGCTCGATCGCCATCGCCGTAAACCAGCCCGCCGACGCGGTCGCACCCATGAGGCCAGCGAACAGCGACACACGCCATGCGCGGCAGACGCGAACCACAATCGCGGCGTCACGCGCGAGCAGCCACCCGACCAGCAGCAGGGTTTGCGCGGTCAGGGCCGCCACCAGCGTGTACGCCGCCGCCATCGGAAACGCCGCGCCTTCGAGTGCTAACGCGCCGCCGCGGTATGCGATCGCCGCGATGCCGAAGGCAGCGCCCGACAGCACGCCGAGCAGCGCGGGACGCGTGGTCCAACCGGCGACGAGCGTGCGCAGCGGGTGCCGGCGGTCGATGGGCGACATGAGCAGCACGCCCAGCGTGCCGACGGCGATCGCCGTTGCCGTGGCGAGAGTAATGGGGTCGCCGAGAAACACCAGGCCGAACACGGCGACCTGTATGACTTCGCTTTTTGAATAGGCGATGCCGAGCGTGAAGTTGCGCTCGGTCATGACCCGCAGCAGCAGCGCCGTGGCGACGATCTGCGTGACCCCCGCGAGGATTACCCAGCCAAGGAATGTCGGATTTGGCGCGGGCAGCGGGAAGTCGCCGACCGCATGGACGCCGAGCAGCCACAGCACCGCGAACGGCAACCCGTACAGAAAACGCACCAGCGTCGCGCCCAGCGTGCCGAGTGGGGCGGTCAAATGGCGTTGCGCCGCATTGCGCGCGGTCTGCGCGAGCGCCGCAACGATGGTGATCGGTATCCACAACCACTCGGCGGGAGTCAATTGCGGGATCCGGTCATGGCGTCAGCCGCCCGCCGGCCGTTCGCACGCTCAGCCGCGTCCGACGAAAGGCATCTTGGTCGCCATGATGGTCATGAACTGCACGTTGGTATCGAGCGGCAGGCCCGCCATGTGCACGACCGCGTTCGCGACCTGCTTTACGTCCATCATCGCTTCGACCGCGATTTCGCCGTTCGCCTGTTTCACACCCTTCGCCATACGCGCCGCGAGTTCGGTCAGTGCATTGCCGATGTCGATCTGGCCGCACGCAATGTCGTACTTGCGGCCGTCGAGCGAGATGCATTTGGTCAGCCCCGTGACCGCGTGTTTGGTCGCGGTGTACGGCGCCGAGTCGGGGCGCGGCGCGTGGGCCGAAATCGAGCCGTTGTTGATGATGCGGCCGCCGCGCGGGTTCTGGTCCTTCATGATGCGGAAAGCGGCCTGCGCGCACAAAAACATACCGGTGAGATTGACGTCGACCACCGCCGTCCACTTCTCGTAGGTAAGATTCTCGAACAATATCCCCGGCGCATTGGTGCCCGCGTTGTTGAACAAGACGTCGATGCGGCCGAATTTTTCCCGCGCCAGCGCGAAGAGGGCGTGCACGGAGGCCGGGTTGGCGACGTCGGTCGGCACCGCCAAGGCGCGTTTGCCCGCGCCCGACTCGTTCGCCGCAGCGTTTAACAACTCCGCGCGGCGGCCGGCCAGCGCGACGCTGTAACCCGCGCTTAACAACGCAAGCGCCGTGGCTTTGCCGATGCCGGTGCCCGCGCCGGTGACCACCGCGACTTTATTTGAAGTTGTCATGTCAGATTCCTTTTGCGTGACGGAGTGTGCATTGCAAAATGAGGGAGTGCGATCCGGAGGGCGCGGCGATCAACGGGTGCCATGGTAACGCATCAGCGGCAATCTGCGCCCCGCGGTTATCGTTAGAATAGACAGGATGTCCGCCGCATCCCCCCTTTCCGACGAGTCCGTCCCGCCGCCTTCCGCGCCGCCGGCGTTTGCGCTGTGGACCCTCGGCTTCCGACCGTTCTTCCTGTTCGCCGGCATTTTCGCGGGCATCGCCGGCCTGCCGGCCGTTGTCATCGGCGCGATTGCAGGCGTTGCCGCGATTGCACACGCGGCGCGCCTCCTGTTGTGGCAACCGTGGATGACGCTGGGGCGGCCTATCCTGTGGATCCTGCACGCTTCCTATGCGTGGATCGTGATTTACCTCGGGTTGCGGGCGTTGCTGGTGATGGTCGAGTTGCCGGCGAGCCTGGCGACGCATGCGCTGACGATCGGCGCAATCGGCGGCCTTACACTAGACATGATGACGCGCACCGCGCGCGGACACACCGGACGTCCGTTGCGGGCGAGCGCGATGGAGGCTTTTGCGTACACGCTGGTTCAACTGGCTGTCGCGACGCGCGTATTTATCCCGCTGCTGCTGCCGCAATATTATCTGGCGGCGGTCGTGGTGTCGGGCGCGCTGTGGTCGCTCGCTTTCGGTTTTTTTGTTGCGAAGTTCTGGCCGATACTCCTGCGTTCCCGCATCGACGGGCGCAGGGGATGATGCCGTACGCGCGCGGCGGTAAGAGTCCCTAAGCCAGAATGTTCTCGACCTGCTCCTGACGCAGCAATTCGTAGACGAAGGCTTCCAGTTCCGGGCCGAGCGCGTCGCGTGCAGAAATGATACCGACGGGACGCCCATCCTCGACCACCGGTACATGGCGGAATTTTCCGCCGTACATCATGTGCAGCGCCTCGGAGAACGGCTGATCGGGTTTGACCGACTGCGGATTGCGCGTCA
>JANNPG010000392.1:0-12693 GCA_031399805.1 Betaproteobacteria bacterium
CGCTGGCGGCGGCGGTGGGGGTTGCGACGGCAAGGCCGGCCGCGAGAACCGATGCGGTGATGGCGGCTTTGAGGGAAAAGAGGAAGGATTTCATGTAACACTTTATGGCAAGCACCGTACCCGACCGAGCCCTTGGCGCGAGCAGGTCGGGGGATTGCTCCTATATCGTCGGCTATACTGAAAACGCGAAATGGCTACCAGCGCGCGCAAACACTTCTCGATGATCCGGGGGTTTCACCTCGCGGATGTGTTCACGCTCGCCAACGCGGCCTGCGGCGTCGCCGGCGTCTTCCTCGCAATGACGTACCTGGCCACCCAGTCCCTCCCCGCTTTCTACTGGGCCGCAGCCATGGCCCCGGCAGCCTTCGTTTTCGACGTGTTCGACGGGCGCATCGCGCGCTGGCGGCAGACGCACTCCGCGCTCGGTCGCGAGCTCGATTCGCTGGCCGACGTGATTTCGTTCGGGGTCGCCCCGGCTGCGCTCGCCTTCGCCGCCGGACTGCAGGGCGGATGGGATGTGGCCGCGCTGATCTATTTCGTCTGCTGTGGGGTAAGCCGGCTCGCGCGCTACAACGTAACGGCGGAATCGCTCTCCGAAGGCACGGCGAAGGTGGCCTACTTCGAAGGCACGCCGATCCCGACGAGCGTGGTCCTGACCGCGCTTCTGGCGGTGGCCGCCTGGCAGGACCGGCTGGGCGAGCGGCTCTACTGGGGCGAGTGGACGCTCGGCCCCTGGTCGCTGCACCCGCTCGCCCTGCTCTTCGTGTTGTCCGGCACGCTGATGATCAGCAAGACGCTGCGTATTCCGAAGTTTTAGCAGCCCTTTGAACCGCCCGGGCGGCTCCGGCTCCCCCGCCTGCGCCATGACCCGCGATCCCTGCTCCTCTACTTTCGCCTGGGCGTGTACGTCTCGACGCGCACGGGTGTCGGGTTGTAGCCGCAGGCCGGGTTGTATTTCTGCGGGCAGTTGGAGATGACCGCGATCACGTCGGTGAGCGCTTCGACGTCGACGAAATCCCCTGGTTTCGACGGACTGTCGGAAATCGCCATGTGCCCGCCGCTCCCGACCGGAACGCTCATGAACCAGTTCACGTTCGCCACGATGTCCGCTTCGCCCATCCGGAACTTGGACAGCTCGTGGATGAAGTTGGCGCGGCAGCTATGGGTGCGTCTCCCATAGCGTATCCAGTTCATTTCCACGCTGCAGCAGCCGCCGATGGTGTCGTGATCGGCACTGCTCGCGCTGACGACTTTCATGAGCGCGGTCGCGTACTCGCCATAAAGGACCGTGCCTTTGTTGATGAAGACGTTCTCCCCCATTTTCATCGTGTTGGCAGCGTTGTAGCAATCACGCGTGTCGCGCGCGTTGTAGCAGAGAAAATCCACCGCCTGCTGGCCCTCGAGGTCGACAAAGCGGACGACGTCGCCCCTGGCGAGCCTGGCACCCCAGGACCCGCCGGGGTCGACCAGCACCGATGCGGATAGACGATAACCTTTGGGTGCCGCCCGTTTTTTTACAGCCATGGTCGTGATCGCATAAAGTGAATTGCAGCCCGGCTGCTAGTCCGCCGTAATGCCCGCTTCTTTGATTATCGCCGTCCAGCGCTTCTGCTCGACGCGCATGAGGGCGGCGAATTCGGACGGGGTGGGCCCGGACGGCGCATAACCGAGCGCGTCCAGGCGGGAGCGCGTGTCGGGCATGGCGAGGATCTTGATCGTCTCGCCGGCGATCCGCTCGATGACCGCCCGCGGCGTTCCGGCCGGAAACAAGAACCCCTGCCAGTTGGTCGCCTCGTACTCCGGCAAACCCAGCGCTTCCGCGACCGTCGGCAACTCGGCCAGCGCGGCGAATCGTTTTTTGGTGGTTACCGCAAGTCCGCGCACTTTGCCCGATTTGACGTACGGCAGCGCACCCTGCATGCCGGACACCATGACCGGGACGCGCCCGCCGAGAATATCGACGAGGCCCGGCGGGCCGCCTTTATAGGGAATATGGTTGAGCTGTATCCCGGCCATCTTGTTCAAGAGTTCCCCGCCCAGATGCTGCATGCTTCCTATGCCGGAAGATGCGTAGTCAATCTGGCGCGGCTTGGCCTTGGCGATGTCCACGAGATCCTTCATGGTCTGGCCCGCAAACGACAGGGTGACGAGCCAGACATTGGGCGATTGCGTCAGTTGCGTCACCGGCGCGAAATCCCTGATCGCGTCGAAGGGCGCGCGCCGGCTGACGATAGGCGCAGTGATGGTGTCGATCGCGCATAACAGCAGGGTGTAACCGTCGGGCGTGGCCTGTCTCACGATATCCGCGCCCAGCATGCCCGCCGCGCCCGGCCGGTTGTCGACGACAAACTGCTGGCCGAGGCTGTCGCCGAGCTTTTGCGTGACATAGCGCCCGATCGTATCCGAGCCCCCGCCCGTTGCCTGCGGGATGATGAGGCGGATCGGCCGCTCCGGATAAACGGCCGGCGCGGCAAGCACGCCGGAGGCGGCCCCCACCCCCAACCATCCAAACCACGCCGCACACAACGTCCATCGCCTGGCATTCCGCATGATTTATTCCCCTCTCGTGTTCACAAGCCGCATTGTAGCCCGATGATGCACCGCGGACTGCGGACCGCCCGCGCCGCAGGTTGCCCAGCCCGGTTCCGCTTAGGTGCGATCGACATAGACATCGCGACCCTTGACGTCGGCTTTGCGCAAGCCGCCGATGCGTGCATGCAGACGGCCGCGGCCCGCGCCGACGAGTATCACCACCACCTCGTCGGGCAGCGGCGCATCGGGCATCGTCGCCTGCACCGTGTCGTAATGCGAACGCACGTACAAGGCGTCCTTGAAAGCGAGCGGAACATCCAGGGTTGCGCCCATGGCACCGCGCTTCACGTTCGCCACCATCCACGCAGTTGCATTGCCGAGAGCCTTGCGCACGCGCGTGGCGAAGGGCCGCGTAATGGTGGCGTAGCCGTGCTCGATTTCTCCCTGCGTGCCGACTATCGCCCCCTTGCCATAACTCTCTACGCGTCGCGGATCGTTGCCGAACTGATTTAGCAACTTCTGCACCAGCAAGCTACCGAGCTCGGCGCCGAACTCGATCAGCGGATTGATGTCGGCAAGCGACTTGCCGGCATACGGATTGTGGATGGCGGCCATGGCCGCCACGCGTATCAATGGCGGGCCGTCGGCGCGTCCGGCTTCGAGGCGGATTTCTTCCACCAGCACGGCGGTCTTGCGAATCGCGAAAACAACGCGCGTGGCCGATCTTTTTTTTGCCATCTATTTCGCGCCGGCCGCGACCACGTCCTTCGCCGCCCCGCCCCAGCCGTTTTCGGTGATGTCGACCACCACGCCGTTCGGGTCGCGATACTTCACTTCGTAGAATCCGCCGCCCGCCGCCGGCTCGCCCATCCAGTAGCGCCCGCCTTCGGCTTCCATCGTCTTGCGCGTCGCCGCAACATCGTCGACCCAGAACCCGATGTGATGAATGCCGACGAAATCGCGGCCGCGCTCCTCGCCCGCCGCCTCCACCGTCTTGTAATCGAGCAACGCGAGATTGATCACACCGTCGCTCAGATAAACGCCGCGCGCGTTTTCCCAGTCGGTCTCGCCCACTTTGCGCATGCCGAATACGCGCATGTAAAACTCCGCCGCCTTGTGCGGATCGGGGACCTGCATCGCGATATGCCTTAATTTCGCCATCAACGTTCTCCTGAGGGATCAATGCCTGAATTTGCGGGATTTGCACCGTCATGCGTCTGCGAAAATGCAAGCGTGAATTACAGGTTCAAAATCATCAACCCTGATCATCGGTGTTCTTGATTGACCTGCGTTTGGTCCGAATGACGACGACGGGCTGGCGGGGCGTCGCCTCAGCGGCGGCGTGCTCATCGTCCGGCCCGACTCTTGCGCGAACTCCCGTCGCGGCACGCGCCGGACCTTGCCTGACGCTGTGTTTGTTATTTGCGACGGCGTCAGCGGCCGGCTGGATCGTGGACACTGCATGTTTGTACACATGGTCGGTCATCTCGCCCTCAAGCAGGATTACATGCTCATCGAACGACGCAATCCGCCCTTCCAGCCTGATGCCGTTGACCAGGAACACGGTAACCTTGGTGCGCTCTGCTGCCAATTGCGACAGGAAACGGTCCTGCGCCGACTGCGCATTTTTCGCGCCTTTGTTCTTCGCTTTCCGGCTCGCCGCTTTTTGCATGGTGTGTATGCCCGCGTCCCGCATGCAATACGCACTATCGTGACCGGCGGCAATTGCTGCCGTCGGACTGGCGGGGAATTATGAGACAGGCTCTAGTATACTGCGTCCTTTTTTTTGCGCGGACTTCATGCAATTTAAAAATCTGCTCGTCTACCGGCTTGGCTCCGATTGGAATATCGAGGCCCCCGATCTTGAGAAAATACTTGCGGGCCGCGCCCTCCAGCGATGCAGCAGCTTCGAGATGGAAAGTCATGGCTGGTTGTCGATACGGTGGCCGAAAACCAGCGTTCAATGGCGGGCCAAAGCCGTCATTCAGCTTTACTCGATCACCCTGTCGGCCCGCACCAGCACACTCGGCGGCACAGTCAGGCCGATTTGCCTGGCGGTTTTGAGATTGATCACAAACTCGAACTTGATTGGCCGCTCGACTGGCAAGTCGGCGGGCTTGGCGCCTTTGAGAATCTTGTCGATGAAGACAGCGGCACGGCGGAACTGGTCCGCGATGTTAGGCGCATACGCCATCAAGCCGCCGGCATCGACAATTTCAATACCCGCATACATCGCCGGCAAGCGATTCTTTGCCGCGAACTCAATGACCCGCTTAAGCTGAGAATTCATGAACGGATCGGGCAGCGGCATCAGCGCGTCGGCGCGCAGCCTGGTGGCAGCCCGGAAAGCGCTGTCGAGGTCTTCGGCGCTGCGAACTTCGAGCGGGAACAGCTTGAGTTTCAACGCCCGCGCAGCGGCTTCGAGATCCTGCATAAGTTTTGGATTCCCTTGAAGCGAGGCAGACCGAAACACCGCGACCGATGCGATCCTGGGCGCGCTTTCCTTCAATAGTTCGAGGCGCTTGCTGAATAACTCCCGCGACATGTTCGCCAATCCGGTGATATTGCCGCCCGGACGCGCGAGACTTGCAACAAAGCCACTTTCCACCGGATCGCCGATACCGACGAAGACGACGGGAATCGTCGCGGTCGCTTTTTTTGCGGCCAGCGTCGCTTGCGGCGCCAGGGCGAAAATCACGTCAGGCTTGAGACCGACCAGCTCGGCTGCGAGGTCCGGCAGAAGCTCGGCTTTGCCTTCACCCCAACGATAATCGATGGTGATGTTTTTACCTTCGACGTAGCCAAGATCGCGCAGCCCCTGGAGCAATGCCTCCCGGCGGTTGGGCGTTGTCGAAGGAAAAGCAAAGCTTAGGTAGCCGAGCCGCGCAACTTTCGTCGGCTGCTGCTGAGCGAAAGACGCCAGCGGCGCTGCGAGCGCGCCCGCGCCAAGCGCGAAAACCAGCTTTCGACGATTGTTCATTCTCTACCCGGATTAGCCGGTCATTTTACTCTTTAACCTCAAGGACGGAGCCTTTCATGCGGCAACGCTTGCCAAACGGTTTTCGCCGAATCCCGCATCCCGAATCCCGAATCCTGCCTTAGGCCCCCTCTGCCGCTTCCGGATTCCACTGCCCCTTGTTCATGCGCGTGATGGTGATGTTCGCAAACACACCGGTCTGCGTAAAGGGGTCGCCGTCCGAAAAAGCCTTCGCTTCGGCGCGGGTCTTCACATTGACGACAAACAGGCTGCCGAGGGCGGTTGCGCCGTCGTCGCTCTGCGTCGCGCCGGCGAGCACGAGTATGCCTTTCTGGCTTTTCAGGTATTCGCGGTGCGGCTGCAGGACCGCGGCGCGCGCCGCGGCGGTGTCCGGCTTGTCGGTGCAAGAAATGGCCCATAACATGGTGCGTCTCCGGTTGGTTTATGATGATCTCGCATGGCGCCGCCGCGCACGGCGGGGCGCATCAGGCATATGATATTGCATTTGGCGGGGCGTCACATTAATGCCCCGCTCGGCTTGCATGCCATCGACAATTCAAATAACGGGGACACGACCTTGCTCGACAAGAGAATAAAACCAAGTTTCATCGTGAAATATCTTGATCAGTATGTAATCGGTCAGGATGAGGCAAAAAAGATACTTGCGGTGGCCGTCTATTCGCATTACAAAAAAATAGAAAAGGCGCAAAAGGACACGATAGAAATCGCCAAAAGCAACGTACTCCTCATCGGGCCTTCGGGCACCGGCAAGACCCTGCTGTGCGAAACACTGGCGAGGATCGTGGGGGTTCCGTTCGTGACCGCCGACGCCACTTCGCTCGCGCAGACCAAATACGTCAATGAGGAAATCGAGGCCATTCTGCAGCGGCTCGTCGACAAGGCGGACGGCAATATTTCGCGCGCGCAAGTCGGCATCGTGTTTATCGATGAAATCGACAAATTGAAGGCGACCAATGCCGAGACCCGCAGCACGTCCGGCGAAAGCGTGCAGCACGCGCTCCTGAAAATCATGGAGGGCTATCCCGCCAAACTGGGCGACAAACAGTACGTCGACACCACCAATATATTGTTCATATGCGGCGGCGCGTTCGTCGGCCTCGAGAACATCATGTCCAAGACCCACGGCTACGGGTTTATCTCCACGACCAACGACGACAACCAGAACATCCTCGACCGGCTTAACTCGCGCGTGAAGCCGACCGATTTATTCGAATACGGGCTGATCCCCGAATTCACCGGCCGGCTACCCATCATCGCCAACTTCCAGACCCTCAGCAGGCAAATGCTGGTGAGGATCCTGACCGAACCCAAGAATTCCATTTACAACCAGTTTCGCGAAATATTCAGGAACGAAGGGGTCGAACTCACCGTCGAACCGAAAGTCTTCGAGCAAATTTCGGAAATCGCGATGGAATACAAAACGGGTGCGCGCAGTCTGCGCGGCATATTCGAGGAACTGATCAACCCCATACTGTATGTGGTGCCCGATGACAACGATATACAGAAAGTCGTGATTGCGTCCTTGTTCACCGAAGCCCGGATCATCAGGAAATCATCCGCGTCGTAATACCGTGCCGCCTTGCCGCTGCGCGCCGGGGCGGGCATACTGCGAATCCGATCAATGGCCCGCCAGGGCCGCGTGTGAAACGAGGGGACGATGCAACTGGAGTCACGGCATTACGACGCGCGCGACATGGCCGATGCCATGGAGCTTTGCTACACCAAAGGCTGGACCGACGGGCTGCCGGTCGTGCCGCCCACTGAAGAGCGCATCAACGCGATGCTCGCGGCGGTCAAGCTTGATCCGGCACAACAAGTCGCCTTCATCGAAAACCGGCAGGTCTCGGTAACCGCGGAAAAGGTTGCAATCAACGCGGTGCTCGCCGGCTGCAAACCCGCATACATGCCGGTCGTCGTCGCCGCGGTCGAGGCGCTCGCCGATCCCTTGTACGGCTACCACGGTCCCGCCACCAGCACCGGCGGCTCGGCGGTCTTCATGGTGGTGAACGGCCCGATCGCGCGCGAGCTCGACATGAATTGCGGCGACAACCTCTTCGGCCCCGGCTGGCGCGCGAACGCGACGATAGGCCGCGCGGTGCGGCTCGTCATGCGCAACACGATCGGCACGCTGCCCGGCGAACTCGATCGCAGCAGTCTTGGGCACCCCGGCAAATACACCTTTTGCATCGCCGAGAACGAAGCCGAAAGCCCGTGGCCGCCGCTGCACGCGGATCGCGGCTTCAAGCGCGAACAAAACGCGGTCACGATTATGGCAGCGCTCGGCGTACACCAGTACTCGAATGGGCTCTCGAATACGCCCGAAGGCGTGCTCACAACGGCATGCGCACAGATGCGCATCTCCGCGGGCACCGCGCGCCGGCCGTTTTACGCGCTGGTGTTTGCCGGCGAGCACATGGCCATCATCGCCAAGGCCGGCTGGAGCCGCGACGACGTCAAGCGCTACTGCTTCGAGCACGCGCAGATCTCGGTGGCCGAATTAAAGCGCATCAATATCAGGGACGGCGACATTACTGCGGATGACGAGACCACGCGCGTGCCTCTCGTGCACGAGCCGAACGACTTTCTCGTCATCATGGCGGGCGGGCGCGCCGGCGTCCAGTCGGCCTACATTCCCGGCTGGGGCGGCAAGAACGGCTCGCAAGCCGTCACCAAGGAAATCCGCCGCCCGTGAGCGGCGATAGATCTAATTTCAGGCAGGCAGCCACATCTTGTAGTTGCGTAAACAAAGGAGAGCATCATGACAGTTCAGATATTCGATCCCACCATCGAAGCCAAGGGACGGAAGATTGCGTACGTGCCGCGGCCCAAATCGCTCGCCGGACTGCGCGTCGGCCTCGTCGACAATTCGAAACACAATTCCGACCAGTTGCTGCTGCGGATCGCGGGGCTGCTCGAACGCGATCACGGCGTGAAAGCGCATGTCATGCGCCGCAAGCGCAGCGCGGGCGTTCCGCCCTCTCAGGAGATCGTTGACGAATTCAAAGCCGGCTGCGACATCGTCGTCGCCGGCATCGGCGATTGAGGGTCATGCAGCTCGGGCAGTGTGCTCGACAGCATAGTATTCGAACAGCAGGGTTTACCGTCAGCGTCCATCATCACCGATGTATTCATGCTTACCGGCCAGGCGATGGCGCGCTCGTGGGGGCTCAAGGATTTCAAATTCCTCGCCATGCCGCATCCGATCGCGAACCTCACTGACGCAGAACTCGATAGCCGCGCGCGCGATATCACGCCGCAGGTCGTCAAGCTGCTGCTCGAGGGCCAGTCGTCGCATTGACCGGCGCGGGGGTCTCGCCTGAATCACCGGGGCCTCCCCGCTGCTGACCGATTGCGGCCCGTGGCCTGGAGTGGCGCACAACTTTTCACGGAGTAGAGCGGTGAAGATTAAACGTATCGAGCATGTTGGCGTGGTGGTGAGGGATACCGAAGCGAGCCGGCGTCTGTGGGAAGACTGCTTCGGCATACGTCTGGGTAGCGTCGAGGACATGGCAGGACGCCCCGTGCGGCTGGCGCTGTACCCGGTCGGCGAGTCCATGATCGAGTTGATCGCCGGCACCACGCCCGACAGCAAGCACGCGCGCATGGTCGCCGAGGGCAAGGGCGGCCTCAATCACATCTGCTTCGAGGTCGAGGATATCGACCAGGCGCTGGCGGAACTCAAAGCGAAGGGGGTGCCGCTGCTCGATCAGGTGCCGCGCATCGGCCACGCCGGCTGCCGCATTGCCTTCATCGATCCGACCGCCACCGAAAACTGCCTCATCGAGCTCGCAGAGCTGCCCGCCGGCGCCGCACCTCACGCGTAATGCGCGGAACCGGAATTCACGAAGCAGGGTCGGCTCCATAGCAAGCAGCGATCCCGCGGAGCACCGCTGTAACCCATGCCGCTCGCGCCAATTGCGAACCCCGCATTCATGATCGCATTTAGAGCAACCGATGAGACAGGCTCTAAACGAATTCCGCACCCGACGCGAAGGCGTGACGATACCCACCATCTGGGTGGCATTTGCGCTGTCGCTGCTCATTCATGTCGCGGTCATGTGGAAGTGGCTGCCGCAGATACGCCTGCCGTCGCCCGAAGATTCCAAACCCGGCGAAACTCGCGGTTCGCTGGTCGTGCAACTTGCCCCACCGCCGCGCCCGCCCGCGCCGCCGCCCGTGCCAGCGATACAGGCAACACCGGCACCGGCGATCCGTGCAATGCCGGCGCCGCGCCCGCCGCCCGCAGCGCCGGTCATCGCCCTCAAAACGCCGCCGCCCACGCCCGCACCAACGGTACCCGCGCCCACCGTTGCCGCGCCGGCGTCCCCGCGTCCACCGGTCGACGGCGACCTCGCTTCGTACATAGAGGCGCGACGCCGCGCGCGCGGCGACTCAGCAGCGCCGCCGTCGCCCGGCAGCGTAACGAACGCGCCGGCGGCTGAAGACGACAACGCGCGCAGCAACCGCATCGCCGCTGCCAACCTTGCAACGCAGCGCCAAACGTTCGGCTACGATCCGCGACAGGGCGGCGGCTTGTTCCAGATCATGCGCATGGGCTATACCAACGCGGAGTTCCTGTTTTTTGGCTGGAACAAGGACATCCGCCGCAATACGAAGCAAGTGATCGAGGTGCAGAAAGGCAACAATGCCGACACGCGCATCGCGGTGGTGCGCAAGATGATTTCCATCATCCGGGAGTACGAGCAGGAGGATTTCCTGTGGGAGTCGCAGCGCCTGGGTCGCAACCTCATGCTGTCCGCCCGCGCCCGGGACAACGCGGGTCTCGAGGAATTCATGCTGCGCGAATTCTTTGAGGACCCGAACCGGCCGCAGTGACGTCGCGCGCCGCCGACAGTCAAGCCCGCTCGCGATAAGGGCGAGACCGTCAGCGGATTTCGCGATGCACGAACTCGATGATCCTGTCGATGGCTTCGAGGGCTGACACTGAATTCGGATCGTTGGTGATGAACGCCTCGCCCACGCCTTCGAAGAGATGCAGGTCGACGCGGCCGCCGGCCTTGCGGTAACTCGCGATGAACTGATCGCGATGGGGCTTGGGGTGGGCAACGTCAGTGGTGCCCTGCAGGTACAGCACCGGCGGCATGTGAACTTTCTCGCCGCGTTCCAGCGCACGCGCAGGATTGCCCTCGGCCATCGCCGCTTCGTCCGCCCAGTATTTGTCGTGGCAGGCCACCCATTCGCCCGCCGCTTTGACCATTTTGGGATCGGCGCTCGCCTGCTGCTGCTTCGCATATTGATACCGGCCCAGCGGGTCGATGACCGGCCAGCACAAAACAACGCCGCGCACGCTCGCGTCCACACCCGCTGTTCCGGGCAAAGAGACATCCCTATAGCGCGGATCGGCCGGACGCATGGCCGCCAGCATGGCTTGATGCCCGCCGCTCGAAACGCCCAGAATGCCGATCAGGTCCGCTCGGCTGCCGAATTCCGCGGCGCGGCTCTTGCACCAGCGTATCGCGTAATTGACGTCCTGCAGCGAGGCCGGGTAGCCCGCGTCGGGCGGCATCCGGAAATCCAGCGCCACCACCACCACGCCGCTTTTCGCGAGCGGTTCATCCGTCCCGGCATCGCTCGTGCGGTCCTTCTTGCACCACGCGCCGCCGTGCAAATCGATAATCAACGGGAAAGGCCCGGCGCCGCGCGGTTTGTATATGCGGGCAAGCAGCGGTTGGTTGCCGTACCGGATGTATTCGACATCCTCGACGTCGATTGCGTAGCGCGACAGTACGGTGGTCGTCATGATGCCCTCCCTTTGGAGTGTTAATTCTACGGCAAAAAGGTTGCGCGAACCGCGCTGCCAAAACTGGCACAATTGCGGTTCCGCGGAAAGCCGCGGCTTCATAACAAGCTACGGGGATGCAACAGATGGGCAGGAAAATAGCGGTGTTGGGCGCGGGCGCAATCGGCAGCAGCATCGCCGCCGACTTGACGCAGGCGGGGCTTGACGTCACCGTCATCGACCAGTGGCCGGCGCGCAAAACGGCATGAACGACGACTCGATCGCGGCAATCGTCGGACGCGGGCGCACGGTCGGCTGTGTGGTTGAACTGCAGGCGGAACTCTTCACGCCCGGGCTGATCACGCGCAATACGACGCGCAAGGGCACATGGTTCACTGTGGGCGAGCTTGACGGCGCTTACACCGCGCGCGCGCGTGAGATCGAAGCGCTGATGAGCCACGTCGGCGGCGGGCGCACCGCCCCCATCCACGATCACTTGAAGGGCCGCGCGAGCGAAATCGAGTTCATCAGCGGCCTGGTGTCGCGCCAAGGCCGGGAGCTGGGCCTCCCCAGTCCGTGCAATGATGCGGTGACCGAAATCGACCGGCGCATCAACCGGGGCGAGATCAGGATGGACGCGGCGAATTTTGAGCTGCTTAAGTCCCTGCTCGAATGAGGCATCGCGTAAAATCCGCCTGCGCGCAAACCAAAGGAGCATCAGCATGTTTTATGCATCTAACCATAAATAACCGGTAACGCTTTTTGCCTTGACTTTGCTCATCGCACTATCCGGCAATCTTTCCGCCGCAACCAAACCAGTGCGCACCGAAATCGGGGGTGCGGCGCCCAAATCGATGCTGTTCGTGGGCAACAGCTTTTTTTACTACAACAACAGCATGCACAGCTATGTGTTGAACCTCGCGCGGACGGCCGACACCCTGAACAAGGACGCGTATCGCTACACATCGGTAACGATCAGCGGTTCCGGTTTCGACTGGCACGATATGGAGTCTTACTTCAAGCCGAACGCCATCGGCAAATATTCTTTTGTTGGCGACAACGAGGTTCGTTTCAATAAATTCGACAAACCGTTCGACGCCGTCATCCTGAACGACTGCAGCCAGTGCCCGGTTCACCCGCAGTTAAAGGGCGCATTTCATGAATACGCGAAGAAACACAGCGACACGGTCATCAAGCATGGCGCGCGGCCTGCATTTTTCATGACGTGGGCGTACAAGGACAAGCCGGAAATGACTGCGCAACTGGCGGGGGAATACACGATCGCCGGCAACAAAAACGACGTACTGGTTATCCCCGCCGGCCTCGCCTTCGCCAAGGCAATCAGCAAAAGGCCGGATATGGAGCTTTATCAAAAGGACAAAAGGCATCCCAGCCTGTTCGGCACCTACCTCGCGGCCTGCAC
>JANNPG010000408.1:0-3003 GCA_031399805.1 Betaproteobacteria bacterium
TTGCGCGCACGGTTTCAGCCAGCAATCCAGCGCGGTCAAAAGTCAGCACTATCACAGATACCAGCGGCGTTGCTGAAGCGGCCGCCGGGGGATTGCTCGGGCTGGAATTCATCGCCATGACCCGCAGGGACAGCGCGTGGCGGTGCGTCCGGCCGTGCTGTGCCTAGACCGGGCGCGCATTGGTTAACGGTGGCGGGCTGCCGAAAGCCTGCTGACACAACCGCAAAGTAGCATCGAGTTCGCTGTCCATGTCGCCGCGGAGCGTAAAACCGGTCGCTTTAAGTTTGTCGATTCGATAGTCCAGCGTCCGCAGCGATTCAGCGCCGTCGGACGCGGGACGGTTAATCGGCGGTATGAAACCGATCACGCGCGCGCTGCGATTGGCGATGCGTTCGGCAAGTTCGTGCACGCGCAGAGCATTTTCGCCGCCAAGATTAAAGAGCCCGTCGCCGATGGCGCTCCCGGGCAGCCTTACCGCGTGCAGGGCCGCGCGCGCGACATCGCCGAGCGTGATGAAATCCCGCATTTGGAGGCCGGGTGAATTGAGCGTGAGCCGCCCTTCTTGCACGGCTTGACGACATAAGTCGTTTGCGATCAGCGTCCAGCGATTGACGCCGGGATCGGCCGGTGCGCCGTAGCCGTTCGACAACCTCAATACAACTCCCTCGATCCGGCCCTGTCGGTGCGCAGCAAGCACGAAATCTTCAGCGACACGGTGCGTGATTGCATACGGGTGGACGGGGCGCGGCAGCGTGGTTTCGTCGATCTGCCCCACGAGCGGCGCACCATACACATGCGCGGTGGAAAAATACACGAACCTGCGCACTTTGTGCCGGCACGCGGCTTCCAGCGTCCGCAGTGTGCCAAGGCCGTTGACCTCCAGTGCCAGCGCGGGATCGCTTGCGCTGTCGATTTCGTTCAGGGCCGCGAGATGGATCACGCAATCGACTCCCGCACAGGCTGCATCGAGCGTGGTTGCTTCTAGCGCGTTGAAAACAACGTGTTTCGCATTGCCGGTCCAGGCCGGAACTTGCGCGGGGACGCGACGCGTCCCCAGCGCCAGCGCCAGGTCGCCTTCGGCAGCGAAGGCACCCGCGATTCTTCCTCCCAAATACCCCAACCCGCCGGTGATTAGGACCTTGACGGTCATCGATGCTTGATCGCCCAGTCGTAGGGAATCCTGGGGTCGCCCGGATCGAGCCGGTCGATCTCGGCGGGATCGTGCGGCAGGGTCGCGCAGTTGGCGACGATGGCCATTTCGGTGCCGACGCCCTTGAATCCGTTCCAGACCAGCGGCGGCACGGTGACGAGACAATAGTTGTCGGGTCCCAGAAACAACTCCTGTATTTCGCCCTTGCTGGGGCTGCCGGGCCGGTCGTCGTACAGAACAAACTTGATGCTGCCGTGGGGCACCGCATAGTTAAGCGTCATCCGCTTGTGGATGTGCCATGCCTTGACGGCGCCCGGATATACGCACGAGAAATAGATTTCGCCGAAACCCTGGAAATGCGCAGCGTCGTTACGCAGCATGTGCATCACCTTGCCGCGCTCGTCGGGAATCTGCTTGAGCAGGGTGACGATTACGCCGTTTATCATCGCGCGTCGCCCATGTAGCGCAGTATCTGCTGCCGGCTCAACTCGCGCGCGCGCGCGCCGGCGGCGATGCCTTTGTACCAGCTCACGGTCTCGCCGACGGTCCGGGCGAAGTCCCAGGCCGGTTCCCAACCGAGCTCGAAACGCGCTTTGTCGCAGTTCAGATGCAGCAAGGTCGCCTCGTGCGGCGCGTGCGCCGACCGTCGCACCAGGACCCGGCCCTTGCCCCAGCCGCGCACGATACGCTGGGCGAGATCCTTGACCGTGTGCATGGCGTCAGAGCCGGGGCCGAAGTTCCATGCGCCCGAATATTGCCGCGGCGCGCGGTGCAGCCGCGATGCGAGCAGCAAATAGCCGCCCAGCGGTTCAAGCACGTGTTGCCAGGGACGCGTTGCGCGCGGGTGGCGCAACTCGATCGGCCGGCCCGCGCGCAGCGCCCGCATGCAGTCGGGCACGATGCGGTCCTCCGACCAGTCGCCGCCGCCTATCACGTTACCGGCGCGCACGCTCGCGACGCCGAGGCCGCTGCGACGTTCGAAGAGGGATCGGCGGTAGGCTTCAAACACGAGCTCCGCCGCCGCCTTGGAGGCGCTGTACGGATCGCGTCCGCCCAGCGCATCGGTCTCGCGGTAGCCCCACACCCATTCATTATTGCGGTAACACTTGTCGGAGGTGACATAGATCAGCACTCGCACCGAAGGCGTGCTTTTGACGGCCTCCAGCACGTTGACTGAACCCCCGACATTGGTATCGAATGTGAGCTTGGGCTCCTCGTAGGAAATCCGCACCAGCGACTGCGCCGCCAGATGGAACACGTACTCGGGTTTGAATTTGCGCATGACCTCGGCGAGCTTCGCATAATTGCGAACGTCGCCCGACGTATGGCGTATCAACCCGCCGAGCCGAAGCAGATTGAAGTGGTCGTCGGCGTGTTTTGGCGCCAACGCGTAGCCAGCCACTTCGGCGCCGAGTTCACGTAACCACAGACAAAGCCATGATCCCTTGAAACCGGTGTCGCCGGTTACGAGCACACGCTTGCCGCGAAATACCGTAAGCGATCGTGGCGTCACCATATCCTCCAGGGCGCCTGATCGTTTTCAATAAGCCGGTTCAATAACTGGTAATCGCGGTAAGTATCCATCGGCTGCCAGAACCCATCGTGTTCGTATATCATCATTTGGCGCTCGCCCACCAGGCGGCGCATGGGTTCCTGTTCAAATGTCAAGCCTTCGCGATCATCAAGATAGTCGAACAGTTCGCGCCGGCAAACGAAAAACCCGCCGGAAATTCTGCCTGCGGTGGCTTGCGGCTTTTCATTGAATTCGGTAACCACGCCGTCGGCGCCGTTCATGAGCTCGCCGAAACGGCCGGGCGGCCGCACGCCGCTCACGGTCAGCACCTTTCCGTGCC
>JANNPG010000431.1:0-11166 GCA_031399805.1 Betaproteobacteria bacterium
CGCATCCAGCCCGGCCTGCGCGTATTTCTCCTTGAAAGTCACGCGCAGCCGCCGCTCGATGTTCTCCTTGGAGAATTTTCCGAGCGGGAGATTGGCGTGCGCCTGCAAGAAACGCTTGGCGTCGGCTTTGCTGAAGCCGTCGTTCGCGATGGTCTTCGCGTGTTCCGGGCCCATCACCACGACCGGCTGCGCCGCATAATAGACGTCGTTCGAACCCGCGATGCCCATGGTGCCCGCGATCGTCGTCAATATGCCTTCGCCGCTGATGCTTTCGTGATCATTGATGTTATGCGGACATTCCGCGCCGATGACGGTCACCGCGCTTGCCTCGATCGGCAAGCCGCGCTCGACGTGCAGCGGTTCCCACGGGCTCGCCGCCTCGTTCTCGGCGACGAGGTAGCTGTACTTGGATGGTGCGCCGAATGTCGACATATCGCCCAGCGTCGGAATCGCGCCGCCGATATTGATGAGCGCCAACCGTATGGCGCGGCCGATGGTCGCGTTGCTGCGCGTGCCCGGCCCGAATGCGTTATGCCCGGAGTTGATGCCGAGTTCCACGGCCACCGGCCCGTTGACGATCACGAGCGGCGCGCACAAGTGTGTGGTCGCCTGCACGCCGTAGAGATTGAACGGCTCTTCGCACATCGCTTCGATCGCGAGCATGAACATTGGAAAGTAGTTCGGCGCGCACCCGGCCATCACCGCGTTGGCGGCGAGTCTCAGCGGCGTCGCCTCGCCGTAGCGCGGCGCGATTTTCGCGATTGGTTCGTGCCACGGCCGGTCGCAGTAGGCAAGCATTTTTTCCACGCGCTCCGCGGTCGGCGGAATGATCGGCAGCCCGTCGCCCCAGCCGCGCTCCATGTATAAACGGTTAATCGCATCAAAATCGTCGTCCGCATCGATGCTCGCGTCTTTGGCCTTGAGCAGTTCGGCGAGATCGCTCATTTGGCGTGCTCCTGGATGAGTTTGACGACCTGCGGCACCGCGACGAGCGCGCGCCCCTCCACCTGTTCGAGCGACAGGCCGCCCAACGGATGCGGAATTTTCACGAGCGGCAGATCCGGCGTGCCGAATACCCTGGCCTGCGTCGTGCCGAGTTTGATGAACGGATCGGAGCAGATGACCGTGGTCGCGAGACCGCGTTTGCGCAACTCAGACATGTCGTGGACACTCCACGACGTGCATGACCCTCAATCCGCCATGGCGCTGACGACGAAGTCAGCCTCCGCGGCGAGCCGGTCGAGGATTTCTTTCGGCGCGGGCAGGCTGACGCTCGCCTTGCGCAGGGAGACCACGGAGGCGACCGGCACCAGCGCTTTCACGCCGTCGACGATGAACTTGAGTAAATGATCAGCGTTGCCTTTGCTGTTGTCGAGTATACCCAGGCGCAGTCCGCCCGTGGCAAACTTGCGCTGCTCCCTGGCCGCCGCGGTCGCCGGCACCGGCGCCTCCGGCACCACCAATGTAATTTTCTTGCTCATCACTCACTCCTTCTGCGTTTGCGCTCTATTGGCTTGTTGCTGACGTTACTGCTTTTCCTTCGCGTAACCCTCAAGGGGGTATTGAAAAGAATCCTTTGCGGTTCAAGGTTTAACGCCTAACATCTCGGCCGCATGCTTGCGCGTTGTTGCAGTGATTTTAACCCCGCCGAGCATGCGCGCAATCTCTTCGACGCGCTCGGCATCACCAAGCACGCTCACGCGGCTCGCCACCTTGCCGTTGGCGGCCGTTTTCGTGACCTGCCATTGCTGGTCGGCGGACGCCGCGACCTGCGGCAGATGCGTCACGCACATCACCTGGTGTTGCTTGCCGAGTCTCTTCAGCATCTGGCCAACGATCTCCGCGACGCGTCCGCCGATACCGGCGTCGACCTCGTCGAAGATGAGCGCCGGCACCTGCGCAATTTCGCTCGCCGCCGTCTGGATCGCCAGACTGATGCGCGAGAGTTCGCCGCCCGACGCCACTTTCGCCAGCGGCCGCGGCGCCGTACCCGTGTGCGCGGAGACCAGAAACTCGATTTGCTCGAGCCCGGTCGAATTGCCTTCGGCGAGCGGTCTCAATGCGATCTCGAAACTGCCGCCCGCCATCGCCAGCGTCTGCATCGCAGCGGTGACTTTCGCGGCCAGCGTCTTGGCCGCCTTCCGGCGGCCCGCGCCGAGTTTTTTGGCGGCGGCGAGATACTCCGCATGCGCCCCATCTGCGCGCTTGCGCAGGGTTTCGACGTCGAGGCTGCCGCCCAGTTGCTGCAGCCTCTCCGCAGCACGCGCCAATGCATCGGGCAGCGATTCAGGCGTCACGCGGTACTTGCGCGCGCTCGTATGCACGGCATCCAGCCGCTGCTCGAGCTCCCTGAAACGCGCGGGATCGAGGTCGAGCCGCTGCTGGTAGTCGCGCAGCATGTAGACCGCCTCCTGCGCCTGCGCCTGCGCCGACGCCACGACATCGATGATGTCTTTCAGGCGCGCGTCGTATTCGAGCAGGTGGTTCAGCCTGGAGGCGACGGCGCTCAACAGCGTCACGCTCGACTGGTCGCCCTCGGACAGCGCATCCATCGCGTACTGCGCGCCTTCGATGAGGCTTTGCGCGTGTGCCAGCCGCGCGTGCTCCGCGATCAGCTCCTGCCATTCCGCGGCACTGAATTTCAATTGGTCGAGTTCGCGCACCTGCCACTCGAGCGCTTCGCGTTCGGCCGCAAACGCCGCCGCGTTGGTTTCGAGTCGGGTCAGTTGGCCGCGCAGGTCCTGCCACTGACGCCACGCACCGGCCACCGCTGCGGCGACATCTTCGAGTCCGGCATAAGCATCGAGCAATCCGCGCTGCGATGGCGCGCGCATGAGCGATTGATGTTCGTGCTGGCCGTGAATTTCGACCAGGTGCTCCCCGGCTTCGCGCAATTGCGCCGCCGTCACGCTGCGGCCGTTGATAAATGCGCGCGAGCGGCCGCCGCTGTCGATGACGCGCCGCACGAGGTACGCGTCGTCGTCGCCCGCGAGATCGTTATCGGCGAGCCAGCGCTTGAGTGCCTGCAGCCGCGCGATATCGAATTCGGCGCTGATCTCGGCCTTTTCCGCGCCCTCGCGCACCACTGCCGCGTCACCGCGCTCGCCGAGCACCATCGCCAGCGCATCGATCAGGATCGATTTGCCCGCGCCGGTTTCCCCCGTCAGCGCCGTAAATCCCGCGCCGAATTCGAGTTCGATGCGATCGACGATGACGAAGTCCGTGATGTTCAGGGCGCGCAGCACTTGAAATTCAAGGATGAAGGATGAAGGATGAAGGATGAGGACTGACACGCCTCGTGCCCGCACCAGCCTGAATATTCATCCTTCCGCCTTCATCCTTCATCCTTTGCCTTTAATATGACTCCGCCCAATGCAGCTTGGCGCGCAGCATGTTGTAGTAATCATGTCCCACCGGATGCAAGAGGCGTATCGTGTCGGCATAGCGGCGCACCACGACGCGAAAGCCTTCGCGAAGATCGAAACGCGAATGACTGTCGAAGTGGGCGCGCGTGTCGGAATCGCTTTTGACGATGATTTCGACCACGCTGTCGCTGCTGATGACGATCGGCCGGCTGGAGAACGTGTGCGGACAAATCGGCACCAGCGCCATCGCGGACATAGACGGATGGATGATCGGCCCGCCCGACGACAGCGCATACGCGGTGGAACCCGTGGGGGTGGCGACAATCAGGCCGTCGGCGCGCAGCGCATACAGAAACTTGTCGTCGATGCGCACTTCAAGTTCGATCATGCTGCCCTTGACGCCTTTCGACACCACGGCCTCGTTGAACGCGAGCACGTCGAAGACGCGCTCTTTGGCGTCGAACACTTCGGCGGCGAGCAGCAGGCGCTCTTCCGTAACGTAGTTGCCATCGAGTATCGTGCCGATGGTCTCGATCATGGTGTCGAGCGAAATATCCGTGAGAAAGCCCAGCCGCCCCTGGTTGATGCCGACCAGCGCGACATCGAACGGCGCCAGCGTGCGCGCGATGTTGAGCATGGTGCCGTCGCCGCCCAGCACGATGGCGAGATCGGCTTCGCGGCCGATGTCCTCGAGCGCAAGCACCGGATAGCGGCTGTCGCCGATATGCGATGCCGTCAACCGGTCGATCAGCACCTTGACGCCGCGCCGCGCAAGGTAATCGCCGAGCCTGAGCAGGGGATCGGCGATTTCCGGGCTCTTATACTTGCCGATGAGGCCGACGGTCTTGAAGGGTGGATTCATGGCCGCATTATATGTGAATGTCGGGCGCGCTTTCGCGCGTTTCACCCTGCGGCTGCCGATTTGTGTAGAATAAATCGATGCCTAGTGACACACCCAACCTCAACGAGCGCGCGCAAACGCTGTTGAAAGCGCTGGTCGAGCGGTATATCGCAGACGGTCAGCCGGTGGGTTCGCGCGCGCTGTCGCGCGTGTCGGGGCTCGACCTCTCGCCGGCCAGCATCCGCAACGTCATGGCGGACCTCGAAGAGATGGGCTTTATCGCGAGCCCGCACACCTCGGCGGGCCGCATTCCGACGCCGCGCGGCTACCGCTTCTTCGTCGATACCCTGCTTACGATCAAGCCGCTCGATAACGTCGAGATCCACCAACTCGAGGGCCAGCTGCACACCGAAAACCGCCAGCGCATCGTCGCATCGACTTCGCAGTTGCTGTCGGACCTCACGCGCTTCGCCGGCGTGGTCATGACGCCGCGCCGCGCCGCCATGTTCCGGCAGATCGAATTCGTGAGTCTCTCCGAGAAGCGCATACTCATTATCATCGTGTCGCCCGAGGGCGACGTGCAAAACCGCATATTCACGCTCGACCGCAGCTATAGCCCGGCGGAACTCGTCGAGGCGGCGAACATGTTGAACCAGCATTACGCCGGCTGCTCGTTCGAGGAAATCCACCGCCGCATCCACGCTGAATTGAAAGAGCTGCGGGAAAACATGTCGCAGTTAATGGCCGCCGCACTCGAAGTGGGCAGCCAGGCGATGCAGGATGCGTCCGACGAGCTCGTAATCTCCGGCGAGCGCAACCTGCTGCAGGTGCACGACCTCTCGGGCAACATGGCGAGCCTGCGGAAGCTCTTTGATCTTTTCGAGCAGAAAACCAGCCTCCTGCAATTGCTCAACATATCGAATCGCGCCCACGGCGTGCAAATCTTCATCGGCGGCGAATCCGGACTCGTGCCGCTCGATGAATGCAGCATCGTCACCGCGCCGTACAAAGTCGACGGCGAGATCGTCGGCACGCTCGGCGTGATCGGCCCGACGCGCATGGCCTACGAACGCGTGATTCCGATCGTCGATATCACCGCCAAGCTGCTGTCGAGTGCCCTGTCGCATGGCTAGCGCCCGCGAGGCGAGAGGCGTGAGGCGTGAGGCGAACGGCGATCGTGAGGCCGTGCGCCGGGTTTCCCCCTCACGCCTCACGCCTCACGCCTCTTCGCGCTAACGCGCCATGCCGCGTTATCTCCCCGAGCCCGCGTACACCCACGGCCGCGCGGCAAAATGCGGCATCCTGCTGATCAATCTCGGCACGCCGGACGCGCCGACCGCGCCGGCGGTGCGCCGCTATCTGCGCGAATTCCTGTCCGACCCGCGGGTGGTGGAGATTGCGCGACCGGTGTGGTGGTTGATTCTGAATTTGTTCATTCTGCCGTTCCGGCCCAAGCAATCGGCCGCGCGCTATGCACAAATCTGGACCACCGACGGCTCGCCGCTGCGGGCGCACACCGAACGCCAGGCGAAGATGCTGCGCGGCTACCTCGGCGAGCGCACCAAGGCGCCGCTCGTCGTCGATTATGCGATGCGCTACGGCCAGCCATCCGTGGCGGACGCGCTGAACGGCATGAAGCAGCAGGGTTGCGATCGCATCCTGGTGGTGCCGCTGTACCCGCAATACGCCGCGAGCACGACCGCCACCGCGCTCGACGCGGTCGGCGCGGCGCTCGCGCGCATGCGCAACCAGCCCGCGCTGCGCAGCGTGCGCAACTTCCACGACCATCCGGGCTATATTGCCGCGCTCACGCAAAGCATCAACGACTACTGGGTGAAGTACGGCCGCCCCGACCACCTTATCATGAGTTTTCACGGCGTGCCACGCTACACGCTCGACAAGGGCGATCCCTACCACTGCGAATGCCGCGCGACCGCGCGGCTTGTCGCCGCCGCACTGAAGCTCGCGCCCGAAAAATACACCGTCGCGTTTCAATCGCGCTTCGGCCGCGCCGAATGGTTGAAGCCGTATACCGCCGAGCTACTGAAGGAATTCGGCCGCCGGAAAACGGGACGCATCGACGTTGCCTGTCCCGGCTTTGTCAGCGATTGTCTCGAAACGCTGGAGGAAATCGCGATCGAAGGTAAAACAATTTTTCTCACGGCCGGCGGCGGGGACTACCACTTTATTCCGTGCCTGAACGAGCGCAACGACTGGATACATGCGCTGGCCGATATCGTTGCCGTGAACCTCGCCGGCTGGGTCAGCAGCGAGCCGTCAGCCGAAGAGCTCGCGCGTTCGCGCGAGCGTGCGCTCGCACTCGGCGCGAAGAGTTAAGGATGAAGGATGAAGGCGGAAGGATGAATGAAAACCGCGTGCGGCCCGAGTTTCCGCCTTCATCGTCTCCGATTTACCGTTAGCTGATCAAATCCAATTACTCGCGAAGACCGGGACAAACCATGAAGATCATCATCCTTTGGGTAATCAACGCGCTGGCGCTGCTCGCGCTGCCCTACCTTTTCGACTCGATCCGGATTGACAGTTTTTACACCGCGCTGATCACCGCACTGGTACTGGGTCTCGTCAATGCGCTGATCCGGCCGCTACTCATATTGCTTACGCTACCGATCAATATCCTGATGCTCGGGCTCTTTACGTTCGCGATCAACGGGCTCTTGTTCTGGTTTGTCGCTTCTTTCGTAAAGGGCTTCTACGTGGCCGGCTTCTGGCCGGCTGTAGGCGGCGCTATTGCATACAGCATCATCAGCTGGGCGCTGAGCGCGCTGGTGCTCGGCGGCCGGCCGGACCCGGGAACCAAGGATTAACTGCAGAAGTCCGGATTTGATCTGACAACCGCGGACTGCAACGGCGTCTGGCTAGTTCTTTTTCGGCACCACCGGCGCGGGGGCAGCGGACGGTTGCGCGCCGCCTTTGAAGATCCGGCCGAGAGCGCCGCCGATGCGGGCGCCGATCACGGTGCCGATACCGGGCAGCACCGCGGTGCCGATGGCCGCGCCCGCGAAGAATCCCGGCGGCACCGAGGCCTTGGGCTTATCGACCGGCCCGCTCACGGTAAAGGGCACGCCGATCGCGCCCTCGACGAGATCCAGGGTGCCACTGGCCTCGACCTGGCGGCGGTAGATCGTGGCCTCGCCCGCGGCGGTGTACTTGCCGGCGCGGGCCTTGAGCCCGGTGTAGGTCGCACGCATGCCCATGTCGGTATTCTGCGTGTCCAACTGGCCCGTCAACTCCTGCAATTCGGTCTGCCCGTCGTGCTCTTTGCCGCGCGTGCTGATGGCCTTGTCCAGATCAAAGCGCAATATCGTCGCGGGGTTGGCGGAGAACACGGTGCGCGTGTGCAGCGAACGCGCCAGCGCGCCCACGGATTTGCCGTCCGCCGACAATACCGTCTGGCCCGCGCCTTTGCCGCTCACGGGGGAGCGCCGGTTGAATGTGCGCAACGCGCTGGCCACTTCGATGTCATGGGGGGCCAACTGGCCACTCAGGCGCATGGCGCCGCTGGTGGCGGACTTCAACGCAACTTTGCCGTGCGCCGTACCGCCGCCCACATGAATGCGCGTCTGCCAGCGGTCGGCATCGCCCTCGCGCGTCAACGTCAGCGTGAAAGGGGGGCTGATGCCCGGGCGGCGCAATTCGGCGTGGCGGGGGCGCCAGTGCGCGTCGAAATCGATCTCGCCGTCATAAGCCACCGCGATGCCGCTGTAGGAGATCCACGTCAGGTTGCGAAACCCGAAGTGTTCCAGCAACACGCCGTCACCCGCGTCGGGCTCGCTCGCGCCCGGCGTGTCGTGAAAGGCGTACACCGAGTTGCGTGGAAAGACGGCGTCATCGATGAAGATGCGCTCGAACACCAGCTTGCGATCCAGCAGGGCACGGACCTTGGGGTGCGCGCTCAGCTGCCGGATGACCACGGGTTGCGCCTGCTGCGTGCGAAAGTCGTTGACCACCATGATGGGCCTGGGCAGCAGCGCCCAGTGTGCGGAGCCGATGGTGACCTTCACGCCCAGCCGTTCTTCGGCCTCGGCCGTAAGCCGGGCGGCAAGTTCTTCATCGGTGGGCAGCCACCAGGCCACGGCAAGCCACGCCGCACCCAGCCCAGCGGCTGCAATTCCGAGGCCGAGTGCCCACTTTTGCCCGCGCTTCATGAATAGGTACCTTAAAGCCTGCACGCCAGCGATGATTGTAGTCCGGCGCAAGTTCGTCGAGCGTATTTTCGACCATCGCCAGCGGCGCCAGGATGTGGGCGTGCTCGCGCAGCATGGTCGCTGCCGGAGCCGCGACTGCGCGCGCGTCGCGCGCCAATGCCGCCGCCGCGGACGGCCATTAGAGCCCCTAACATAGTGAAACGCGCGATGCGTTTCATTGTGTTAGGGGCTCTTAGGCATTTCCGATCAAAAACTTGCGCCGGCGCTTGAAATCGCCGCCCAAGCCCCAATAAGCAAAGAGTTAACGCAATTGGGGACTACCGATGCAGGACACGCACCACGATTTGCCAATGCCGACCGACGCCGACCAGACACCGCAAGCCGCTCCCGGGCAGGCCGCCGCGGATGCGTCCGGCACGCACGAAGTGATGCCGAGCCTGGAAGCGCTGCTCAAGCAGGCCGAACTCGCGGCGCAGGAGCACCACGACGCGTGGCTGCGCGCCAAAGCCGACGCCGACAACATTCGCAAGCGCGCGCAGGCGGACATCGCCAACGCGCACAAGTACGCAATCGAGAATTTCTCGCTCGAACTGCTGGCGGTCAAAGACAGCCTCGAAGCAGCGCTTGCGATCGACAACGTTACGGTCGACAGCCTCCAGAGCGGCGTCGAACTGACGTTAAAGCAGTTCAATTCGGTATTCGACAGGTTTCGCGTCACCGAAGTGAACCCGGCCGGGCAGAAGTTCGATCCGCACCGCCACCAGGCGATCAGCACCGTCGAAGCCGACGCCGAACCCAATACCGTCGTGCAGGTGTTCCAGAAGGGCTACCTGCTGAATGACCGCGTGATTCGCCCGGCGATGGTTTCCGTCACAAAAGCTAAAACAGTTGAAAAGTAACGGAATACCCCCACATTCAATGTATATATCAGCGGACCGCCGGTAAACGGCGGAGCGGCAGGATAAATTTCTGGAAATGAGGTTCTGACATGGCAAAGATTATCGGTATCGATCTGGGAACGACCAATTCGTGCGTGTCGGTCATGGAAAACGGCCAGCCGAAGGTCATCGAAAACTCGGAAGGCGCGCGCACCACGCCGTCGATCGTCGCCTACGCCGAAGACGGCGAAATCCTGGTCGGCGCGTCCGCCAAACGGCAGGCGGTCACCAACCCAAAGAATACGCTTTACGCGGTGAAGCGCCTGATCGGGCGCCGGTTCGACGAGAAGGAAGTGCAGAAAGACATCGATCTCATGCCGTACAAGATCATCAAGGCCGGCAATAACGACGCGTGGGTCGAAGTGCGCGGCAAGAAAATAGCACCCCCCGAGGTGTCGGCCCAGGTGCTGATGAAAATGAAAAAGACCGCCGAGGACTATCTCGGCGAGCCGGTCACCGAAGCGGTGATCACGGTGCCCGCGTACTTCAACGATTCGCAGCGCCAGGCGACCAAGGACGCCGGCCGCATAGCCGGCCTCGATGTCAAGCGCATCATCAACGAGCCGACCGCGGCAGCACTCGCCTTCGGCATGGACAAGAAGGAAGGCGACCGCAAGATCGCGGTGTATGACCTGGGCGGCGGCACGTTCGACATTTCGATCATCGAGATCGCCGCAGTCGACGGCGAGCATCAGTTTGAAGTGTTGTCGACCAATGGCGACACCTTCCTGGGCGGCGAGGATTTCGACCAGCGCCTGATGGATTACTTGTGCGACGAGTTCAAGAAGGAACAGGGTATCGACTTGCGCAAGGACATGCTGGCACTCCAGCGCCTGAAGGACGCCGCGGAGAAGGCCAAGATCGAACTCTCGAGCTCACAACAAACCGAGGTCAATCTGCCCTACGTCACGGCGGACGCGTCGGGGCCCAAGCATCTTGCGATCAAGATCACGCGCGCCAAGTTCGAAAGCCTGGTCGAGGAATTGATCGAAAAAACGATCAAGCCGTGCGAGCAGGCGATCAAGGACGCCGGCGTGAAACTCACCGACATCTCCGACGTGATACTCGTCGGGGGGCAAACGCGCATGCCTAAAGTGCAGGAGAAAGTCCGCGAACTCTTTGGCAAGGAGCCCAGGAAGGACGTTAATCCGGACGAGGCCGTGGCGGTGGGCGCGGCGATTCAGGGCGGCGTGCTCAAAGGCGACGTAAAAGACGTGCTGCTGCTCGACGTGACGCCGCTGTCGCTCGGCATCGAAACGCTCGGCAGCGTGATGACCAAGTTGATCCAGAAGAACACGACGATACCGACCAAGGCGGCGCAGGTGTTCTCGACCGCCGAGGACAACCAGTCGGCAGTCACCATCCACGTGCTGCAGGGCGAACGCGACGTCGCCTCCGGCAACAAGAGCCTCGGCCAGTTCAACCTGACCGATATCCCGCCTTCGCCGCGCGGCATGCCGCAGATCGAGGTTACGTTCGACATCGACGCCAACGGCATCCTGCACGTGTCGGCCAAGGACAAGGCAACCGGCAAGGAAAACAAGATCAAGATCCAGGCGAATTCGGGCCTCAACGAAGACGAGATCCAGCGCATGGTGAAAGACGCGGAGGCGCACGCCGAAGATGACAAGAAGGCGGTGGAACTCGTCACCGCCCGCAACCAGTGCGACGCGCTCGTGCATTCGGTGAAAAAATCGCTCACCGAATACGGCGACAAGCTGGCCGCGGACGAAAAGGCCAAGATCGAAGCGGCGCTGAAGGAAGCCGAGGAAGCACTGAAGAGCGACGACAAGGAAGCGATCGACGCCAAGTCGCAGGCGCTTGCCACCGCGTCGCACAAACTCGCCGAGCAGATG
>JANNPG010000440.1:0-30910 GCA_031399805.1 Betaproteobacteria bacterium
CCTTCGGCGGCGGCCGTGGATGAAATCGTCAAGCAAGGCATGGCCAAATGGCCGAACGTGTGGCGGAGCGACGCTGACCCGTTAGCCGCAGGCCCGTTTGCGGGAAGCGGCGCCTGACCGCCGGATTAACCTCCCTCGCGCTGATACATGGATGAAATCGTTAAGCAAGGGATGGCCAAATGGCCGAATGTGCCGGCGGTCTTCGGGTGGCTGGCCCTTGACCGCCGCGGCCACTGGCTGATCAAGGGCGAGCGCATTTCCAACCCGATCGTCGCCGACTTCATCGGCCGCAATTACGAGCGTGACGGCGAGGGCCGCTGGTTTTTCCAGAACGGGCCGCAGCGCGTTTTCATTTCGCTCGATTACACGCCCTTCGTCTACCGACTGCTGTGGGACGGTCCCGGCGCCGTGCAGAGCTTGGAAACCCACACCCAACGCGCCGTGACGCAAGTTGACGGCGCGTGGATAGACGACGCGGGCATCGTATTGATCGAAAGTGAACACGGCGTGGGTCTCGTCGACGATCGCGATCTCGAGAGCCTGTTGACGTGCTTCACCACCGCGCGCGGCGACGCGCTCGCCGAAGAGCTTATCGCCGCCGCCATCGAGCAACTGCAGGCCGGCGCCGCCGCGGATCTGGGCTTTCGTTACCGCGGCAGCCCGGTGCCGGTCGCTCCCATAGCCTCTGACGACGTTCCCGCGCGGTTCGGTTACGTGCAGCGGCCGGTGCAGCCGGCCAGCCAGGAAGAATGCTATTGAAAACCGTGAGGCGTGAGGGGTTAGGCGTGAGGGGTAAAACCAGATCGTGCGAGAATCGAGCGTCGCCCTGTGCGCTTATTTCATCTCAACCCTTGTATTTGTTTTTCCTTCGCGTCCTTCGCGTACCCCTCAAGGGGGTATTGAAAAGAATCCTTCGCGGTTAGCTTTAAGCTTGAATAAATGCGCCCGCTGACTGACTTCCCGCTTGCTGCGCGCGCCGGCATACGCGGCGTGCTGTGCGATATCGACGACACGCTCACCACCGGCGGGCGCCTGACCGCGGCCGCCTACGCCGCCATGGAGGAACTGCAGCGCGGCGGAATGCTGGTGGTCGCCATCACCGGCCGGCCCGCCGGCTGGTGCGACCACATCGCGCGCATGTGGCCGGTCGATGCAGTGGTCGGCGAAAACGGCGCGTTCTACTTTCGCTACGATCATGCGCAGCGGGCGATGCAGCGGTGCTTTGTCGATGATGATGCGACGCGCGACGCGAACCGCCGGCGGCTCGCGGCGATTCGCGAGCGCATTCTGGCCGCCGTGCCGGGCTGCGCAGTCGCCAGCGACCAGCACTACCGCGAAACGGACCTCGCGATCGACTACTGCGAAGACGTGTCGCGCCTGTCCGCGGACGCGGTCGATAAAATCGTCACCCTCATGCAGGAAGCCGGCTTGACCGCGAAAGTGAGCTCGATACACGTCAACGGCTGGTTCGGCGCATACGACAAGCTGGCGATGACGCGGATCGTGATGCGCGAATGCTTCGGTACCGATCTCGACGCGCAGCGCGATGAGCTTGTGTTTGCCGGCGATTCGCCGAACGACGCGCCGATGTTCGCGCATTTTCCGCACGCGGTGGGCGTCGCCAACATCCGGGCGTTCGCCGGGCGGCTTGCTACTGAGCCCGCATACGTCACGCAGGCGGAAAGCGGCGCGGGGTTCTGCGAGCTGGTTAATCTCTTGCTCGCTTCGCGATAGCAAACAAGAAACCATTCGCCACAGAGGACACAGAGAGAAACCAAAAGAGAATATCAAAGCAGTACTGCAGTAAGATATCGCTTCTATTTATCGCTTTTTGAATTTGATTCTCTCTGTGTTCTCTATGCCCTCTGTGGCTAACGATTTTGACCTAATCAGGTGTGTACATGATTGATCTGCGAAGCGACACTGTTACCCAACCGACCGAAGCGATGCTCGCCGCGATGCAGGAGGCAACGTACGGCGACGATTCGCGCGATGGCGATCCGACCGTGCAGAAACTCGAAACGCTCGCTGCGGAGAAGACCGGCAAGGAAGCCGGCGCTTTCATGCCGAGCGGCACCATGACGAATCTGGTTGCGATGCTCACCCACACGCAGCGCGGCGGCGAAGTGCTGCTCGAAGAGGGCTCGCACACGTTGAGCTCCGAACTGGGCGGGATGGCCGCGCTTGCCGGGCTTTTTTACCGGACCTTGCCCGGAACGCGCGGCCGCATGGATCTGAATGTCCTGCGCGAAAAAATCAGGCGCACGCACCGCAACCAGATGGGGACCGCGCTCGTCTGGATGGAAAACTCGCACAACTTGGCGAGCGGAGCGGTGCTGCCACTCGAATACATGGCCGAAGTGCACAAGCTCGCGCGTGATAACGGCGTTCCCGTTCACATCGACGGCGCGCGTCTCTTCAACGCCGCCGCGGCGCTCAACACGAGCGCAAAAGAAATCTCGCTACACTGCGACAGCGTGTGCTTCTGCGTTTCCAAGGGATTGTCTGCGCCGGTGGGATCGGTATTGTGCGGAAGCCGGGATTTTATCGAGCGTGCGCGTGCGTTCCGCCGCATGGTCGGCGGCAACATGCGCCAGGCCGGCCCGCTCGCCGCCGCCGGCATCGTCGCACTCGAGAACATGGTCGAGCGTCTGCCGGAAGACCACCGCACGGCGAAGCGGCTCGCGGTGGGCCTTAACAAGATCGATGCGAGCATCGTCGATCCGGCGCTGATCGAAACCAACCTCGTGCGCGCTTCGGTGCGCGCGAGCGCACGCACGGCCGCCGAACTGTCGAAAATGCTCGAGCAAAAAGGCGTACGCGTGAGCCCGGGCGCCGGACCGGAATTGCGTTTCGTCACCCACCGGCATATTGGCGATGCCGAAGTCGATCACGCTCTCAGTGCCTTCGCTGAAACCTGGAAAGGCACATGAGCAAGTTCGATGCAGCAAATGTCGCCCGGATTGAAAGCATGTACGCTTCGGCTCCGATCGCCGAGCAACGAGCCAAGACCCGGGCAGCATTAGCACTCACTGCCGGTGAAAATGGTCTTGATGTCGGATGCGGTATGGGATTTCTTACTTGTGAAATGGCGCGCGAAGTTGCTCCGGGTGGACATGTTATCGGGATTGATAACAGCCCGGACCTGATCGCTACGGCGCGAGTTCGCGCCGAGCGTGAAGGACTCTACAATTGTGTGGAGTTTGTCGGCGGCGACGCAGCGCGACTCGATTTTCCGTCGGCTACATTTGACTTTGTCGTGGCGGTTCAGGTCTACCTCTATGTGGCCGAGATCGAGCGCGCGCTGGCAGAAGCGGCACGTGTGCTCAAGCCGGGAGGGCGCTTGATTGTCGTCGATACCGATTGGGACTCGTGTGTTTGGCTTACCGGTGACCACGCGCGGAATCGCAGAGTTCTGGACGCCCGGCTCGGCGAACTTAGTCAGCCGCATTTGCCGCCGCTGTTACCCGCATTGCTTCGACGAGCGGCGCTTGATCTGGTCATGGTCGAGGTCCATCCGATTCTGAACCGACGTTACGAGAGCAATTCCTTCAGCGCCGGCTTGATTGAAGCCATGCCAGGAATCGTAACGAAGTTCGGTATCGCCCCGGCTGAGGCCGAAGCTTGGGTGAACGACCTCCGGGGCCGGGTCGCGGAAGATGACTATTTTTTCAGTCTAAACCGGTATCTGTTTCTTGCGCGCAAGAATGAGCCCTAACTTCAGGTCGAACAGACGGGCCGCAAGCACAGCGGCATCATCAACGGTGATAGCGGCCCGCCGTTCACCAAGACGTTAAACTTTCCAAACCCACGCTTTTTGCCCTCTGTGTCCCCTGTGACTTAAAGCTTTTGACGCTATCGGCGTTCATCGGCGGCTAAATAAATCTTTTGCGCTTTTGCCGCGCCCATCCCGCGACGCGGAAACTACCGTATGATCGCGTAGCCATGGAGAATCCGGATCTTCTGTTGCTCGCCCGCGCCCAGTTCGGGCTGAACATCGGATTTCATATCCTGTTTCCGAGCCTGACCATCGCGCTCGCCTGGGTCTTGCTGTTCTTTCGCATACAGTACGCGCGCAGCGGTGATGCGGCGTGGCTTGCGACCTACAAGCTGTGGACCAAGGTGTTTGCGCTGTCGTTCGCCATGGGGGTGGTGACAGGCATCACGATGTCGTTCCAGTTCGGCACCAACTGGCCCGGCTACATGGAGAAGGTGGGCAACATCGCCGGACCGCTGCTCGCCTACGAAGTGCTGTTCGCGTTTTTCCTCGAGAGCACGTTTCTCGGCGTGATGCTGTTCGGCATGAACCGCGTGCCCTCGTGGGTGCACATTTTTTCGTCGGCGATGGTGGCGATCGGCACGACGCTCTCCGCGTTCTGGATCCTTGCGCTGAACTCCTGGATGCAGACGCCGGCCGGCCACGTGTACGACGGGAACGCGCTCGTCGCCGGCGACTGGTGGCAGGTGATCTTCAACCCGTCATTTCCCTTCCGCCTGACGCACGTGCTGCTTGCTTCTGGGCTCACCGCATCGTTTGTGATCGCCGGGCTGTCGGCGTGGCGGCTGCTGCGCGCCGCGGATGACGTCTCCGCGCGGCGCACGCTGCGCACCGGCCTCGTGCTCGCTGCGGTGCTCGCGCCGCTGCAAATTTTCGTCGGCGACCTGCACGGCCTGAATACGCTCGAGCACCAGCCGGCGAAGATCGCGGCGATCGAGGCGATCTGGAAGACCGGGCGCGGCGTGCCGCTGGTATTGTTCGCGGTGCCCAACGAAGAGCAACAGCGCAACGATTTCGCGATCGAGATCCCCAAACTGGCGAGCGTGATCCTCAGGCACGATCCCGAAGCGGAACTCAAAGGCATCGATGCGTTCGCGCCGGACACCGCACCGGTCGCGCCGGTTTTCTTCGCGTTTCGCGTAATGGTCGGCGTCGGCGTGCTGATGTTGGTCCTCGCCTGGACCGGCGTCTGGGTCACGCGCCGCGGCGCGCTGCCGCGCTGGCTCTTGTGGACCTGCGCGGGCTTTACATTCGCCGGCTGGATCGCGACGCTTGCCGGCTGGCTCGTGACCGAAATCGGCCGCCAGCCGTGGCTGGTCACCGGCGTGTTGAGGACGGCCGATGCCGTCGGCCACGTCTCCGGCGCGGAGCTGGGTGCCAGCCTCACGGGCTACGTCGCCATCTACGCGTTGATGTTGCTCGCCTACATGGTCGTGCTCACCCACCTCGCGGGCGAGGGCGCGCACGCATGAGCCCGCCGTTTACCGTGGATTTGCCGCTCGTCTTCATGGTCCTGATGGGCCTCGCGGTGCTCCTCTATGTTGTGCTCGATGGCTACGACCTGGGCGTCGGCATGCTGATGCCCGCGGCGGCGGAACGCGAACAGGACATGATGGTCGCCTCGATCGGGCCGTTCTGGGACGCGAATGAAACATGGCTCGTGCTCGGAGTCGGCATCCTGCTCGTCGCGTTTCCGGCCGCGCACGGCACGGTGCTCGGCGCGCTCTATCTGCCGGTTGCGGCGATGCTGATCGGACTCATGCTGCGCGGCGCCGCGTTCGAGTTCCGCATCAAGGCCGAAGGCTGGCACCGCGAGCTGTGGAACTGGCTGTTCTGGTTCGGCTCTTTCCTCGCCTCGTTCGCACAAGGGCTGATGCTCGGGCGCTACATCACGGGTTTTGAGTCGGGCTTCCTCTATTACGCGTTTGCCATGTGGACGGGCGCGGCGTTGTGCGGCGGCTACGTGCTGCTCGGCGCGACGTGGCTCGTCCTCAAGACCGAAGGCGCGCTGCAGAAGAAGGCGCTCAGCTGGACGCGCTGGGGCCTCCTGTGGGTCGCGCTCGGCGTCGCGCTGGTGAGCCTCGCCACCCCGCTGGTGAGCGAAACCGTGCGCGCGAAATGGTTTGATTTTCCGCGCACGGCTGCGCTCATGCTGCTGCCGCTCGCCTCGGCGGCGGCGTGGCTGTGGGTGTGGCGCATGAGCGGGCGGCTCGGGCGCGGCGCGGCGGCGCCGGAATGGGCGCCCTTCGCCGGCGCGGTCGCGATCTTCGTGCTTGCGTTCGCGGGCCTCGCCTACAGCCTGTTTCCGTATGTCGTGATGGACCGCCTGACGATCTGGCAGGCCGCGGCGCACCCGTCCGCGCTCAAGATGGTGCTCATCGGTGTCTCAATCGTGCTGCCGTTCCTGATTGCCTACACTGCGTTCGCCTACTACGTGTTCCGCGGCAAAGCGCGCGCGTCGCTCTACGAATAGCCGCGCCGATCAGACTATCAGTGCCAGAAGTGGCTCCGTTTGTTTGAACAACTTTCCCCGATTTATAAGTGGAATCCGGGCGGGTTGATAACAACGCAGAGCAGTCCATGACTGTGGGCAACTCGGGGCGCGCCAAAGATTTCATTCTATGCCGCCTTTGCCATCTGGGGTAGCACGTTGAAGTAAGCCTGCTCGGGAGTGACATCATCCAGACTCGAATGCGCGCGGTCCGTGTTGTACCACTGAAGATAGTCAGCGATGTCGGCGCGCGCCGCGCTCACGCTGTCGTAGGCTTTGAGGTAAACCCGTTCGTACTTCACGCTGCGCCACAGGCGCTCGACAAAGACGTTGTCACGCCAAGCGCCGCGCCCGTCCATCGCGAGCTTGCAGCCCTTGGCCAGCACCCCGTCGGTGAATTCGGTGACCGTGAACTGGCTGCCCTGATCGGTGTTGACGATCTCGGGCGTGCCGTAGAGGGCAAAGGCTCGCTCAATGATCTCTTTGGCGTGGCAAGCCTCCAGCGTAATGGCTACCTTGTGCGCGAGCACGCGGCGACTGGCCACGTCCACTACGGCGGTGAGGTAGACAAAGCCGCGGGCCATCGGAATGTAGGTCGTATCCAGCGCCCAGACCTGGTTCGCGCGAACAATCGCCAGCTTGCGCAGCAGATACGGATAGATCTTGTGCCCCGGCTGCGCTTTGCTGGTGCCGGGCTGCGGCGCCAATGCCTCAATGCCCATGCGGCACATGAGCGTAGCAACGTGGCGCCGACCCACGCGCACGCCGGCGCGGACCAGTTGCCGGCGCAGCATGCGGGCACCCATGAACGGGTGCTCCAGGTGCAGCTCATCAATTCGGCGCATCAGCGCCAGATCGGCATCGCTGACCGGTCGCGGCAGGTAATACACCATGCCCCGGCTCATACCGAGCAGTTCGGCCTGACGGGTGATACTCAGATCGTGGCTACGGTCGATCATGGTTTTACGCTCAGCAATCCCGCCTTGGTGAGCGCGCGTTCTAAAAAATCATTCTCCAGTGCCAGTTGCCCGATCTTCGCGTGCAGGGGCGCCAGATCAACCGGTTCGGGGGTATCAGCCCCGCCAAAGACATCGGCGGCGCGCTCAAGCAACTGCCGCTTCCACTCGGTGATCTGGTTGGGGTGCAACTCGAACTCCTTGCAAAGCTCCGCCAGGGTGCGATCTTCTCGCAGCGCCGCCAGCGCTACCCGTGCCTTGAATGTTGCAGTATGCGTGCGGCGGCTGCGCCGTGCTGATTTCTTGACCATTGAAAACTCCTTCTCGCCAGACCACCTTCGGCCCAGCATTGTGCCCGGAGTTTCCACTTATAGCGTTGTTCAAATTTGCGGGACCACTTCTGCCGTCACCGCGATCTCGGCGACGATCACCACCGCCAAGATCGCCACCAGCACCATCGCGACGCGGTCCCTTGGCAGGTTACGTTATCCGCCGGCCTTTAATTCGTCCCTGATCCGGGCAAGCACGCGTTTGTCGAGCACGTCTTTTTCGCGGTAGTCGGTTTTGGTTTTGATAAGGCCGTCAATGTTGAGCACTCTGACCGGCGTGCCCTCGATCACAATCTCGCGAACATGGGGCTGGACCGATTCATAAGTCTCGCCATTCGCGGCAAACAGCAGATCGACCAGTAAATCATCGGCGACCCGTATGTTCTCCACACTGCCATCGGCGGCCGGGGCAAACCACCGGGCATCAAGCTCTTTGGACGCCGCGAGGAAGCTCAGGGCGCGAATGATCCGCTCGCCGTTGACGCGCGTAGGCTTGACGAGCAGATCAACATCTTCCGTCGCGCGCAGGTAGCCGTTGAGCCGCACCGCCTGCCCTCCCACCAGCACGTATTCAACCTGTTCGTCGCGAAACCGCGCGAGCAGCCTGAGCAGCGGGTCGTCTGTCGTCATGCCACATTCAGGGCGCGCGCGGCTTGCGTCTGGCGTTCCGCATCGAGACGATTGAAGTACTCGTGCGGGCCGCGCATCACAGCGTGCGCGATTGGCGGCGCGGCACTGCGCAACATGGCGTCCAGAGCGCGCCCGCGCCGGTACGCCTTGACCGGGTCAAGCTCGATTTCGGAGCGGTCTTGTTCGCCGACGATGCGCATGCTGTAAGTGTAGGCCGCTTCCCCCGGCCGGGCAAGCAGGGTCGGACGCTTGTTCCCAAGCTCTGCACTTGCTTTTCCTTCGCGACCTTAGCGGTGAAGCTGTTCAGATTATCCGTTTTCTTATTGCCGTCACAGCGATCTCGGCGACGATCACGACCACCAGCATTGCCACCAGCATCAGCGCCACCCGCTCCCACTGAAACAGGTTCATCGCGGAATCGATCGCCATGCCGATGCCGCCGGCGCCGACCAGCCCCAGCACCGCCGATTCGCGCACGCTGATGTCCCAGCGGAACAGCGCGATCGCCCAGAACGCCGGTTCGACCTGCGGCCAGTAGCCCTTGAGGTAGATCGAGGTCCACGGCGCGCCGGCGGCCGTCAGCGCCTCCACCGGGCCCGGCCGCGCCTCCTCCAGCGCCTCCGCGAACAGCTTGCCGACGAAGCCGATCGAGCGGAAGGCGATGGCCATCGTGCCGGCCAGCGCGCCGGGGCCGAAGATCGCGACGAACAGCAGCGCCCACACCAGCGAGTTGACCGAGCGCGACGAGACCAGCAGGAATTTGGCGAAATAGTTGAGGGCGGCGTTGCGGGTAATGTTGTTCGCCGCCAGCAGCCCCAGCGGCAGCGCCATGAGGATGGCGAGGATGGTGCCCAGCGTGGCGATATGCAGCGTTTCGATCAGCGCCTCGTGCACGCCCTTGGGGTAGTAGGACCAGGCTATCGGCCACATGCGCCTCAACAGATCGGCCATCTGCTCCGGTGCATCGTACAGGAACTCGGGGATGATTTGCACCGTGCGCAGACTCACGACACAGGCGAGGACGATGCCGAAAGTGAGCGCAAAACGCGCGAGGCGCTGCTGCGGCGTGTAACGCCGCCATTCGCGATGGATGGCCGCCGTCGCGCTCATGGGTTTACTGGTAGAGCTTCTTGATCCAGCTCTGCAGCACCTCGGAGAGCATGATCAGCGCGATGATGGCGAGCAGGATGGTCAGCAGGTAGTCGTAGTCGAACTTCTGGAAGGCCGCGAACATGGTGCCGCCGATGCCGCCGGCGCCGACGATGCCGAGCATGGTCGAATTGCGCAGGTTGGAATCGAACTGGTAGGTCGCGAAGCCCACGAAGCGGTTCAGCACCTGCGGCATCACGCCGTAGGTGATGACGTTCATGAACGGCGCGCCGGTCGCGCGCACGGCCTCGACCTGCTTCATCGAGATTTCCTCGATCGCCTCGGCGAACAGTTTGGCGACGAAGCCAATCGAGGCCACCGTCAGCGCGAGGATGCCGGCGAGCGCCCCGAAGCCGACCGCCTTGACGAACAGGATGGCGATGATGACCTGATGGAAGGACCGGCACAGCACGACGAGGAGTCGCGTGGGCCAGGTCACCCACGGCGGCATCAGGTTGCGCGCCGCCAGCAACCCGATCGGCAGCGACAGCAGGATGCCCAGCACCGAGGCGATGACGGCGATCTCAATGGTTTCGTACAGCCCCCGCAGCAGGAGTTGCAGTTTGTCCGGCGCAGTATCGGGCGGAAACATGCGGCCGATGAACTTCGCGCCCTGCTCGAGGCCGATGACGAAGCGGTCCCACGTCACACCGAGCAGCGAGGCCGCGTAAACGACGTAGACGGCCAGCGCCAGCCAGCCCAGTCTCGCCGGCCAGTTCGGTGAGAACGCGGGGGGGCGGGAGGAAACGGCAGGCGCGGCGGCATGGGCACTCATTCCAGCCAGTCCTCGCCGCCGTAAATCTGTTTCAGGTGATCGTCGGTCAGGCCTTCCGGCGAACCGTCGTAGACCACGTGTCCGCCCGCCATGCCGATCACGTGCGTGGCGAAGCGCTTCGCCAGCGGCACGTTGTGGATGTTGAGGATGACGGGGATGCGCCGGCTCTCGGCGAGCGCCGTCATCAGTTCCATGATCTCGACGGAGGTTTTGGGGTCAAGGGAGGACGTCGGTTCGTCCGCCAGCAACAGCGCCGGGTGCTGCATGACGGCGCGCGCGATACCCACCCGCTGGCGCTGGCCGCCGGACAGCGCGTCCGCGCGCTGGTTGGCGAACGCCGTCAACCCCACGGTATCGAGCAGTTCCCACGCCGCGGCTATGTCCGTCGGCGGGTACTTGCGCAGCCACGCTTTGAGCGGTGACACGTAGCCCAGCCGGCCCGAGAGCACGTTTTCCATGACCGTCAGGCGCTCGACCAGGTTGTATTCCTGGAACACCATGCCGATGCGGCGCCGGGCTTCGCGCAGGGCCCGGCCGCGCAGCTTGACCATGTCGAGGCCATGGAACAGCACCTGCCCGGCGGTCGGCTCGACCAGGCGGTTGATGCAGCGGATGAGCGTGGACTTGCCGGTACCCGAGGGCCCGATCACCGCGGTGATGCCGCGGTCCGGGAAGGCGATGCTGATGTCGCGCAGCACCGGGACGCCGCGCTTGTACTCCTTGCGCAGCCCCCGGACTTCAATCGCGGTGGCGACGGCACCGGTCGCGTGCTCGGCCGCCGCGCCCATGGCGCCCTACTTCTTGGCCTTGTCTTCGAGCGCCTTCTTGCGCGCCGCGTCCTCGCGCGCGGATTCCTTGTCGTAGGCGGCGCGGTTGAACGGCGTGCCGGTCTCGTCGGCGATCTTGCGCACCACCGCCCAGTCCTTCTCGTAGGTGATGGGGAAGAAACGGTCGGCGCCGCCGAAGGTCTTCTGCATCTCCGCCGGAAAGCGGTAGTCGTAGAAGCACTTGGTGAGCTGCTTGGCGAAATCGGGCGCCAGATCGTGCGCGTAGGCGAACGACGAGGTCGGGAACAGCGGGCTCCTGTAAATGATGCGGAAGTCGTCGGCCTTGATCTCGCCGCGCGAAGCCATGCGGTTGAAGACGTCGGAGGCGACCGGCGCGGCGTCGTAGTCGCCCGCTTCCACCCCCTTCACCGACTGGCCGTGTCCACCGGAAAACAGCGGCTTGTAGTCCCTGTCCATCGCCAGGCCCTCGGGCGGGAACTGCACCTGCGGCGCCAGATGGCCAGAGTTGGACGAGGGGGAGGTATGGGCGATTTTCTTGCCCTTGAGGTCGGCAAGCTTCTGGTACGGGCTCGACTTCTTGACGATCATTATGAGGTTGTAGCCCTGCAGCTCCTTCTCGGTGCCCTTGATCGCGAACGGCACCGCGCCCGCCAGGTTCACGGCGAAGCCCGTGGGACCCGTGGAGAATCCCCCGACGTGGAGTCGGCCTGCCCGCATCGCCTCGATTTCAGCGGCGTTCGACTGCACCGAGAAATAGACGATCTTCTTCCCCGTGCACTTGCCCAGGTAGTCGAGGAAGGGCTTGAACGCCGTTTCATACACCGCGGCGTCCTCCACCGGCGTATAGGTGAACACCAGCGTGTTCGGGTTTTTCCAGCGCTTGGCATCCTTGGGGGGATCGGCGACCAGATCCTTGTTCTCGTCGCAGTACAGGGTGTCGAGCTGTCCGCGGTTCTTGCAGTCGTCGGCTTGCGCAAATACAGCATTAGCAGACACGGCAAATATTGCGGCGAGCCCTAGGCGGGCCATGCTGGTGAATGCATTCATTCTTTCCTCCGTTGGTGGCGTGGCGGCCGGCTCGTCTGAAATCCATGCTTGCGGCGCACGTTGGCGGATACTCTACTGAGCGCGCCGGTCAGGGTCAAGCTAATAACGGCGCCCCGGCGGCACGCGCTCAGCGCAGTCGTTTGGCGGTGAAACTTTCCTCGATCTCGTCCCTGAAATAACTGCCGGGCGACGGCGCATTCATCAGCCGCCGGTAGATTTCCTCCGATACGCCCGTGTATTGATTGATGCCGCCGTTCGCGAACTCGATTTCAAGCACGCGGTTGCGCGCGTCGTAACCCGCCGCACGCAGGTTGCTGGCATTGAGTCGTTTGCGTTCCATATCCGCGGCTATTCGCTCATCGACAACCCGACTATTTTAATGCGTCCCGCACGATCCCATCGAGCAGCTTGCCGACCTCGCGCAATGCTTTCACCGATTGCGCGGATCCCGCCGCCGGCGGCTTGCGGTACGCGAGATAGACCTTGCCCGGCTCGGCGGGCAGCACATAGACCGCGATCACATACGGGCAGAATACGATGTTAAGCGGGTCGGCCTCCATCGTTGTGCGCGACACGGCAGCGCTGCAGAACTCGATCACGTCGGCCTTGCGGTAAATCTGGCGGTCGCGCCCGATATCCTTGCCGGTGCGCTCGAGCATGGCGCCGACGTGCGCCGTGTAGTTGAGGACGAGTCCGCGGTTCTCAATGGCGGCCACGACGCGCTCTTTCACGTCGTCAAAGTTGCCGGGCAGCGATTGCACGGTGACCCCCGGCATGGCGGCGGCGGTTGCGCACGTGAGACTGATCGCGAGCAGTGCAACGGCCTGCAGCATCTGGCGTTTCATGGCACCTCCTGTGGCGGCTATTTTATGCAGAGCGTCGCGCCAGCAACCCGCGATAAGTGCCGCGCATTACGAGGGGACGGCGCCGGAATCGACTGCCGCGCTGCTGTGCCTGCAGGCGCGACACGATGCGCTGGCGTGACGAAGACCGGCGGCGCGCAGCGCAAACAGAAGCGCAATTGCTAGGACCGGTTCGCCATCGGGAACGGCCACGCCCCCGGTATCGATATCGGCTGCGGCGCCATCGGAGCGGGCGCGGCTACCGGTTTGCGGGCCGCGGCTTTGCGTTTCACTGCCGGCTTTTTACGCGCAACCGGCGTCGACTTCTTCCTCGCCGCAGGTTTGCGTGCAGCCGGTTTCCTGCGCGCCGGTTTGGATTTCCTGACCACCGTTTTTTTCTTTTTTGCGGCGGGCTTTTTCTGCGCTGGTTTGCGCTTCTTCGCTTTAGCCATGTACTGCCTCCTATGAAGTGTTACAACGCGCCACGCATATTGCGCGGATAAACCGTTCACAAGCCACCGGCGGCCTGAGCCACTGGCGACCGGAGCAGCCACCCACATGCTACCACCCTCCGCAGCCGCGCAGGCTGCGGACAGCGCAGCCGACCCTAGTGCAAAGCCGACTGCGCTTTGCTGGCCAGATCGCGGTACAGCACTTCCGGATCCAGCTTGATGCCGCCTTCCCAGGTCACCGTGTTTTCGACCGGATCGACTTCGACCCGGTTAAACGTGTCGATGTCGCACAACATCCGGAAATACTGGGTGTGCACGAGATCGCCAAGGTAGACGTGGCCTTCCAGCCCGTCATTGAAGCGCAACCACAATGTGTAGTTGTCCTCGGCGCGACATTCGGTAATGGTATGCATACGGCGTCTATTCCTCGGATATCTCCTGGCTAGTAAGCTTAATCCCAACTGAGCGCGCCTCCCGTTTGATATTCAATCACACGTGTTTCGAAGAAATTGCGTTCCTTCTTGAGGTCGATCATTTCCGACATCCACGGAAACGGGTTGGTCGCGCCTTCGAACATCGGGTCGATCCCGATCTGCTGGCAGCGGCGGTTCGCGATGTAGCGCAGATACTCCTTGAACATCGGCGCGTTGAGCCCCAGCACGCCGCGTGGCATGGTGTCCTCGGCGTAGCGGTACTCGAGGTCGACCGCCTTTTTCATGATCACCTGGATCTCCGCGCGGAATTCCGCGGTCCACAGGTGCGGATTTTCCATCTTGATCTGGTTAATGAGGTCGATGCCGAAATTGCAGTGCATCGACTCGTCGCGCAGAATGTACTGATACTGTTCGGCAGCACCGGTCATTTTGTTTTGCCGTCCCAGCGCGAGTATCTGCGCGAATCCGACGTAGAAGAATAACCCTTCCATGACGCATGCGAACACGATCAGGCTCTTCAGGAGCTTCTGGTCGTTTTCCGGCGTGCCGGTCTTGAAGTGCGGGTTGGTCAGCGTATCGATGAACGGGATCAGGAATTCATCCTTGTCGCGGATCGAGTCGATCTCGTGATAAGCATTGAATATTTCGCCCTCGTCCAAGCCCAGGCTCTCGACGATGTACTGATAGGCGTGGGTGTGGATCGCCTCTTCGAACGCCTGGCGCAGCAGGTACTGGCGGCACTCGGGCGCGGTGATATGGCGGTAGGTGCCGAGCACGATGTTGTTCGCCGCCAGCGAATCGGCGGTCACGAAGAAACCGAGGTTGCGCTTGATGAGACGGCGCTCGTCCTCGGTCAGCCCGTTCGGGTCCTTCCACAGTGCGATGTCGCGGCTCATCTGGATTTCCTGCGGCATCCAGTGATTGGCGCACGCGGAAAGGTATTTCTCCCAGGCCCATTTGTACTTGAACGGCACCAGTTGATTGACGTCGGTCTGGCCGTTGATGATGCGTTTGTCGGCGGCGTTGACGCGGCGCATTTCCGCCGGCGCCGGTTTGGGCGCCAGCGCCGCCAGCGCAGCGGCCGGATCATGCGGCAGCGTGCCGGTTTGCGCCGCAGCGCCTGCGATCGGCTGCAGTCCGGCCGCGGCAAGGCCGCCGCCGTGGGCCGTATTTTCTTCGAATTGCAACATGCTGTTCTCCTTTATTGATTTTGTGGGTGGACGACGATCAGCTGCTGACGCGCCTTTTATCGGTATTGTCGGTGGGCCCGTCGGGTTGCTCTGTGTCTGACCTTTTCACTGAATCCTGACTCCTGAATCCTCAATCCTGCTTTACTGACATGACTCGCACTCCGGATTGTCAATCGAGCAAAACTGGGCGTCCGTCGCCGGCGCAGCAGTGATGCCGCCATCCGACGGCACCGCATTGAGCGCGCCGGTCTTGCTGGTGGACTTCTCGACGTGGGTCGCGCCCATCGTGCGCAGGTAGTAGGTCGTCTTCAGCCCGCGCAGCCACGCGAGCTTGTACGTGTCGTCCAGCTTCTTGCCGGAAGCGCCCGCCATGTAGATATTGAGCGACTGCGACTGGTCGATCCACTTCTGCCGGCGCGCCGCGCACTCGACGAGCCACTTCGGCTCGACCTCGAACGCCGTCGCGTAAAGAGTGCGGACTTCCTGCGGAATTCGATCTATTTTGGCGAGCGTGCCATCGAAGTACTTGAGGTCGGAAATCATCACCTCGTCCCAGATGTTGAGTTTCTTCAGGTCCTCCACCAGGTACTCGTTGGCGACCGTGAATTCGCCGGACAGGTTCGACTTCACGTACAGATTCTGATACGTCGGCTCGATGCACTGTGAGAGCCCGGTGATGTTGGCGATAGTCGCGGTCGGCGCGATCGCGATGCAATTGGAATTGCGCATGCCGACGTCTTTGATACGCCGTCGGAGGGCATCCCAGTCCAGCGTGGCGGACATATCGGTCTCGACATAACCGCCGCGCTCTTCGGCCAGCAGCTTTAGCGACTCATGCGGGAATATGCCTTGGTCCCACAACGAACCCTTGAACGTCGAATACGGTCCGCGTTCTTCAGCCAAATCCGCCGACGCCGCGTACGCGGTATACGCAATCGACTCCATCGAGCGGTCCGAAAACTCGACCGCGGCCTGCGAGCCATACGGAATGCGCAGCATGTGCAGGCAGTCCTGGAAACCCATGATGCCGATGCCGACCGGACGGTGCTTGAAGTTGGAGTTGCGCGCTTTGTTGACCGAGTAGTAATTCAGATCGATCACGTTGTCCAGCATGCGCATGGCGGTGCCGACGGTGCGTTTGAGCTTCTCCAGATCGAGCTTGCCGGTCGCGGCGTCGAGGTGCGCCGGCATGTTGACCGATCCCAGGTTGCAGACCGCGATTTCATCTTCATTGGTATTCAGCGTGATCTCGGTGCACAGGTTCGAGCTGTGCACGATGCCGACGTGGCTCTGCGGTGAACGGATGTTGCACGGATCCTTGAACGTGATCCACGGGTGTCCCGTTTCGAACAGCATGGTCAGCATCTTGCGCCACAGTTGCGCCGCGGGAATTTTCTTGAACAGTTTAAGTTCGCCCTTGGCCGCTTTCGCTTCATAACCAAGAAAAGCCTGCTCGAACGCTTTTCCGAACAGGTCGTGCAGATCGATCACGTCGGAGGGCGAAAACAGCGTCCACTCGCCGTTCTCCATCACGCGTTTCATGAATAGATCCGGAATCCAGTTCGCCGTGTTCATGTCATGCGTGCGGCGGCGGTCGTCCCCGGTGTTCTTCCGCAGCTCGAGGAATTCCTCGATGTCGAGGTGCCAGGTTTCCAGATACGAGCACACCGCGCCCTTCCTCTTGCCGCCCTGGTTCACTGCCACCGCCGTGTCATTCACGACTTTGAGGAACGGCACCACGCCTTGCGATTTGCCGTTGGTTCCCTTGATATGCGCGCCCAGCGCGCGCACCGGCGTCCAGTCGTTGCCGATGCCGCCCGCGTACTTCTGCAGCATCGCGTTTTCCTTGATCGCCTCGTATATGCCGTCGAGGTCGTCCGCCACGGTCGTGAGATAGCAGCTCGCCAGCTGCGAGCGGCGCGTCGCGGAGTTGAACAGCGTCGGCGTCGAACTCATGAAGTCGAACGACGAGAGCACGTTGTAGAACTCGATCGCGCGCGCTTCGCGCTGACCCTCCGCCTCATTGAGGGCAAGCCCCATGGCGACGCGCATGAAAAACGTCTGCGGCAACTCGATGCGGGTCCCGTGCACGTGGAGAAAGTAGCGGTCGTACAGGATTTGCAGGCCGAGATAGCCGAACTTGAAATCACGCTTGGCGTCGAGCGCCGCGCCCAGGCTCTTCAGATCGAAACTGCCGATACGCTCGTCAAGCAATTCGGCTTCGATGCCTTTCCTGATCAGCAGCGGAAACACCTCGGCGTAGCGTGTTTTCATATCCGCCTGCGTCAGCTCCTCGCCGAGCGTCTCCAGGCGCAGCGAATGCAACAACAGGCGCGCCGTGACATAGCTATACGCCGGGTCTTTCTCGATCATCACGCGCGCCGACAGGATCAGTGATTTGCGGACTTCATCGACCGGCACGCCTTCGTACAGGTCCTTCAGCGTAGCCTGCATGATTATGCCGGGATCGACCGCGCGGCCCAAGCCCTCGCACGACTCCTGCACGAGTGCTGCGACCTTGGCCAGATTGAGCGGGCGCGTTTTGCCTTTGTCCGTAACGTTGATCGTGGGCGGCGCCGCGCCGGCCTCGGCATGCGCCTCACGCTGCCTGGCGCGCTCTTGCGAACGCTGCTCGCGATACAGCACGTACGAGCGCGCGACCTCATGTTCGCCCGAACGCATCAGCGCGAGTTCGACCTGGTCCTGGATATCTTCAATGTGGAACGTGCCGCCGCTGGGCTGCCGGCGCATGAGCGCGCCGACCACCGTGTCGGTGAGCGTGGCGACGATTTCGCGCACACGCGCGGAAGCCGCTCCCTGACCGCCGTTGACGGCGATGAACGCCTTGGTCAAGGCGATGGAAATTTTGGACGGTTCGAATCCGACTACGGCACCATTACGTCGAATAATTTTGTATTCGCTATAGCGCGATTGCATCGCTGCGAGGGATTCTTCAGCAGCAAGGTTCGCAACGGAATCGGGAATGGGAATATTAGTGGCTAACTGCATGGGGGTCTCTCCTTAACTGATTCATTTCTTTATGTTTTTTCTACTGTGCGGTCTACCGCCCCGCAGCCGCCCTTAAACCACTATATATTGTGTCTGAACTGAGACTTCGAACTAATTCTAGTGGCTAGGTTTGGAGAGTGCAATAGCTTTTTAAAGTTTTTTTACCGCCTCGGAATTACTTGCGAAATCGCGCGGACAATCTTGTTGCAACAGGGAAAAAGTTGATTAAAAATTGAGCAGGAAAATGCCGGGAACGGCGTCAAATCGGGCTTTCGCCGCTTGCGCGTTGCGATGCAGCACGACCGCCTGACATGACACAAATCAAGCCCGCAGAACGCCAAAGGTTGCCTGAGTCAAACGAAATATTGCGTGCGATGCGGTGGATTTCTGCCGCCTCCCCGGCCGGTCTTCGCGGCCCTGGCGGCTACAACCTGTTGAGCAGATTTTCGAAGTGCCGCCAATCGAAACTCGGCCCGGGATCGGTCTTGCGACCCGGCGCAATGTCGGAATGTCCGACGATGTCAGCGATCGCATACTTCGCTCTGAGTAGCCGCGCCAGTTCAGCGAGGCGCGCGTATTGCCTCTCCTCGAACGGCACGTCGTCGGCGCCTTCGAGTTCGATACCCAGCGAAAAATCATTGCAACGGCTGCGCTCCCGCCAAGTTGATTCTCCCGCGTGCCAGGCACGCTCTGCGCACGGCACGAACTGGATCAATTCGCCGTCGCGCCGGATCAGAAAATGGGCCGACACCCGGAGCTCGGCAATAGAGCGGTAATAGGGATGTGCAGAGCAATCCAGCTTGTTCGTAAAAAGATCGACGATTCCCGGTCCGCCGAACTGGCCCGGCGGCAGGCTGATGTTATGGATTACCAGAAGCTCGATTGCGGTGCCGGCGGATCGAGCGTCGCAGTTGGGTGATCGGACATACCGGATCCCCGCAACAAGGCCGGAAGGGTCTATGGTCAACGACATGCGGGATATGGGGCGGGGATTCAGGATTCGGGATTCAGAATTTGTGTGCGGGGAGGACGGCCTTAGCGATGGTGAATTCTGAGTCCTGAGTCCTGATTCCTGAATCCCGAATCCTGACTCCTAGTTGATGCCCAGCCGTTCCATGCGGTAACGCAGGGCGCGAAATGTGATGCCGAGCAGCTTGGCTGCTGCCGTACGGTTGTAACGAGTCTTCTCGAGCGCCTTCAAGATCGCCGCTTTTTCGACGCTATCGAGGTGCTCCTGCAGCGGCAGGCCGGAGTGCGCACCCGGTGCAACCTCGCTCGCGGCCGGCGGCGTGAGCTGCAAATCGTCTTTTTCGATGTGATCGCCCGCGCACAGCGCCAGCGCGCGCTCAAGAATGTTTTCCAGCTCACGCACGTTCCCCGGAAACGGATAGTCCTGCAGCGCGGCGACCGCCGCAGGCGTCAGCGCCGGCACTGTTCGCGCGGCGTCTTCCGTGCCGCTTTTGCGCAAAATCTCGCGCGCGAGCACCGGTATGTCATCGCGCAATTCGCGCAATGCCGGCATGCGCAATTCGATCACATTGAGACGGTAGTACAGGTCCTGGCGAAACTTGCCATCCTTCACGGCGTCGTCGAGATGACGGTGAGTCGCGCTGATGATGCGCACGTCGACGTTCTCCTCGCCGGTCGAACCGACCTTGCGCACCTTTTTCTCCTGGATCGAGCGCAGAAGTTTCACCTGCATCTGGATCGGCAGATCGGCAACTTCGTCAAGAAAAAGCGTGCCGCCATTGGCGGCCTGGAAAAAACCTTCCCGGTCCTGCTCGGCCCCGGTAAATGCGCCTTTCTTGTAGCCGAAGAATTCGCTTTCCATCAGATTTTCGGGAATGGCGCCGCAGTTGACCGGCACGAACGGCGCCTCGCGGCGCGGCCCTTTAAGATGCATCAGGCGCGCCGCCAGTTCCTTGCCGCAGCCCGACTCGCCGCTGATGTGGACCGGCGCCTGGCTGCGCGCGAGCTTGTCGATCATGTCGCGCGTTTGTTGCATGAGCGCGGAGTCGCCGAGCAATACGGGAAAAGCGCCGACGTCCGCATCCGTCTCCTTCTCGCCGCCTTTTTTCGACGAGCTGGTCCGCGGCAACTTCAGCGCCGAGCGCACCAGGGCGCGCAACTGGCTTAGCGACACCGGCTTCGCGAGGTAATCGAATGCGCCCGCCTTGAGCGCGGCGACCGCATTTTCTGCGCTGCCGTACGCCGTGATCACCGCCACCGGCGTGCTCGCATAGTGCAGACTCACATGCTCCAGCAACTTCAATCCGTCGCCGTCGGGCAATCGCATGTCGGTCAGACACAGGTCATAGCCGTGCTTTTGCATCAACTGCGTCGCCTCGAACTCGCCCGCCGCGCAATCGGTATCGAGTCCCATGCGCTGCAAAGTGAGACTCAACAACTCGCGAATATCGGCTTCGTCGTCGACGATGAGAACCCGGCTTTTTTGCATTTATTTCCCCGTGACCCCCTGACACATAAAGGTGAACTGCGCGCCCGTCGGCGTCTCGACGAATTCCAGCGTCGCCTCGTTGGCTTCGCACACTTCACGCGCGATGTAGAGCCCCAGCCCGGTGCCGCTGCCGTCCGTGGTAAAAAACGGCTCGAACAACTGATTGCGCAACGCCGGCGCCACCCCGGGGCCATCGTCCACCACGTCCAATTTTACAACACCACCGCCGCCAAGCTGGTCCACGGCGATGCGTATGCTGGACGGCTGCCGGCGGCAGTGGCGCAGCGCGTTGCGGCACAGGTTCCACATCACCTGATTCAGGTGGCTGCGATCAAACGAAAGCTCCGGGTCGGCCGCCAGTTCGATTGCGATCAACGACTCCGGCATTTTTTCAATCTGGCAGAATTCCTCGGCGAAAGTCTTCAGATAATCGCCGACCCTGAACACCTCGCGGTGTGCGCGAACGCCGCGGTTCAACTTCAGGACGTCGTTCACCATGCGGTCGATCCGTCCCGTGTTGTCGTGCACGATGGTCAGCAACCGCGCGACCGTATCGTTGAGCGCGGGCTCTTCCTGCAGGAGTTCGGTCGCATGGCTGATCGCGGACAGCGGATTTCTGACCTCATGCGCAATATTGGCGGTAAGCCGGCCGAGCGCCGCCAGCTTCATCTGGCGCGCCTGCGCCTGCACGCGGGTCATGTCCTCGAGAAAAATAACGGCGCCCACGTTGCGACTGCGGCCGACCGGAACGAACCGCGCGCTGACCTTGTTGTTCTGCACCACCGTACTCAGGGGATTAAATCCGGCAACCGGATTCTTGCGCCATTCCTGGAGCCGCTGCGCGAGCGCCGGTGCATAGTCCTTCAAATTCTGCTCCCGGCGCTGCGCGCGCAGCGGACCCAGCATTTCCTCGGCGCGTACATTGTGTTGACGGATGCGCCCGTGTTCGTCGACCACCAGCACGCCGTCGTGCATGTCCTGAATCACCAGTTGGCTGACCTCCGCCATGCTCGCCAGGTCAATCTCGCGCTGCGCCACCAATTGCTCGGTTGCAAGCAGGTAGCGCGCAAGCGTGTGCGCCACCCATGCCGTCGTGAAATAGCCGATGCTGAGCAGTCCGGCCTGCACGTACTGCGCCGTCTGTCCGTAATAATAGAGCACTTGCGCCGTGTGTTCGACCAGGACCGCGATACTGGCAAGCGCGGCGTAAAACAACGTGAGGCGTCCGCGGCTGATCAGCCCCGCGGCGGCGAGACCCGACAGCAGCAGCAAACCGAGGCCGCTCGATATGCCGCCGCTTGCGAAGGTCAGCACCACGATAAAAATAATGTCGGCGCCGACCTGTATGCCAAGCTGCAGATGAAAGTACCGGCGCCACGCGATCACCAGAAAGCACAACAGGCTGAACATCACGTAGGCGCCAGCGGTGTAAACGAACAACTCGAAATACAGCGCGCCGAACGTGAGCTGGCGTCCGAATATGGCGGTGACCGACAGCAGCAGCAGCGCAACGATGAAACGGTAACCATTGAAGAAATACAGCGAACGCCAGTAGGAGTCCGGCGGATCTGCGGATAGCGCGGTTTGACTCACCGCGGGTGGCCGCGATTCAGGCCGCATGGCCAAGGACAGGGCGGGCATGGTTCAGCGATGCAGCCGCAAATGCTCTTCACTGCAGAAAAAGCGCTTGTCGCTGGCGTGGCTCTCGCTCTTCGGCAGATGCACGCCGCAATGCGCGCAGCGCACCATGTCCTCCGGCGCCGCCGCGTGCGGCGGACGCTCGCGCGTGATCGACTTGCGGTAGGCCTTCAATACCACCCAGGCGAACGCAATGGCCAGGACCAGGAAAATCAGTTTGCCCAAGACTTACCCCCGCAGTTCCGCGGCTCCGGAAAACTCCTAGTTTGCATCACGCGCCGTCACCCGTCGAGGCAGGGCTTGACGTTGAGACGGTGAATTTTGCCCAGTCCGGTGGAAGGGGCGAAATTATGATCGGTCCGCGCAGCGCTGGCGCTGGTCGATATGCGCGTGCTCGACCACTTCATTGTGGCCGGCGCAGGGGTTCTCAGTTTTGCCGAACGTGGACTGCTGTGACCGGTAACCGCGTGCTTATAGCCCGATTTTGTCAGCGCAACGAATACCTAAGATCTTGATTGTAAGTACCAAATTAAAATATTTTTCGTAAGCCTCGCTTTTCAAATCCAGCGCCGGCCTCGCCGGGGGTTTTTACATTGGAGATTCGAATGGACAACTACTTCACCAAGCTCCTAGAACTGTCTTGCGAAGCCGTCGCTAGCTTGCGCTATTCCCAAACGCGGCGGCTGTCGGGTGCCGAAAGCGCAACCGGCGAGGAGGAGTACGGCAACAAGGGTCGTTGTAGAGCGCAGATCGCGAATTTGCACAAATCGACGCGCACAATTACAATTCCCGACAGGAGGGGGTTTCTGCGGTTCTTGGTCAGCTAGTACAGGCTGGCTTGGTGCCGTGGTAATTCGAGAAGGAATCAAGCAATGTCCTCCAACATTCTCTCGGCTGAAATTTCGCCCCCGGGACGGCGACCGACCAACCTGCGTCTTTCAATCAACAGTCGTGCGCCGGCCCGTTTACGCGTGCGAACATGGGTCTTGTCCAGGAATCCTGCCGTGAAGCATGCGGTCGGTATCTGTGTCTTTCTGGCGCTGTTCATGGCGGCGGTCCACGCGGTCAGGGCGGAAGTCATCTTCTTCGATGACAGCCGGTCCCAAGCGATCGTTCCACCCACGTCGTCGCGTTGGGAACCCGGTCATTCGCTTGGAATTTGCGTGTCGTCGACGGCCCTACCCGGCTCGCTGTGCGGGCCGGGCAGTGCCACTGAAGAAGCGGTGTGGGGCTACCTCTTGCCGCCTTCGCTGGGGGCAACCGTCGACACCAACATTGCAAACTACGGCGGCCTGCCGCCCATCCCGTTTAACGATTTTCTGTGGGTGACGGAGCCGTATCACGTTGCGGGCGATCCCTACAGTGACTACCTGGTCAGCATCCTCGCTTCTGATTTTGCCTGGATATACCTGCAATTCAATTCCGCGTTCGCCGAGGGGTTCCACTGTACCGACATTTTGGTGCCGACCTCCTGTACGCAACCGCATACGATCGCGGAACAAAACGGCGTTGTTACGGCCGGGTATGTCAGGTGGAGCGACGGCAGCTTCGACCAGATCACGTTTCAGTCGGCTGAACATGTTCCCGAGCCCTCCTCGCTGCCGCTCCTTGCGGCTGGATACATACTGCTCGTCTGGAGACTTCGCAAGGCCCGTCCGCGATTCGGTTAATTCCCGCGAGCGCGTAGCGCGCGTAGAAGGCCTGTAGTCAGCCTCGCCCCTCATCGAGCCGCTTGCGGCGGATTACGTACCCCGCAGCAGCTTCAATAATTCCCCGGCGTTTCTGGGGGCGTTCCCGTGCCGCCCCTCTGCGGCGATCGAGTTGTTGGCCCATGCATTTCTCATCGTCCCAGACCGCTCCCATTGGGTGGTCCGGGGCTCGTCCCAACCCGCCGAACGAGGTTTTCTTTCCGCATTATGAAATTTAGGGCCAGAGGCGTGGTAGTAGATGTGCGAATCCGAGTGATGGAGTATGCTATACGCCTGTGTTAAAAGGATCATATTGATCATGTGTTTCAATTGGCTAGCTTGGATACTTACAGTGATGCTTGCAGGTGTCGCCCATTCCGCGAGCGCCCAGCAAAATCCGCTCGCGTTGAAGTCGAACGGCTTCGCCGAGTTCGGGGTGAACTACGCCACCCTGTCCAGCGGGTATCCCAACTGGAACGGACAGTTTTTTCGCGGCATGGTCGCATCGGGCGACAACAACTGGAATGCGGATCTCGCGCACTGGTCCCAGTGGGGTGACCAGGGGACCTACGTGGCGCTGGGCAACACTCATATCTGGAACCCGGATTGGCACAGCAACGTCACCGTGGGCACATCGAGCGGCGGATTTTTCCTCCCCCAGCTCAGGGTGGACGCTTTCGTGAACCGCAAGTTTCTTCCCGATCGCAGCCTTGTGCTTACCTTCGGCGCCGGAATGATCAATGGCAAAGACGATCACCGCGATCAGAGTCTGTACCTCGGTGCCACCTACTACGCAAAATCGAACTGGATACTCAATGCCGGCGTGCGGGCGAACAAGAGCGACCCCGGCAACGTGTATTCCTCCTACCAGCACGTTGCGGTCACGCATGGCCAGAACAAAGACCAGTACGTCACCGCGACCTATGCGTATGGTCGCGAAGCGTGGCAGATTATCGGGCCTAGCACGGTGATTTCGGATTTCTCGAGTCGCTCGGGGGCGCTGATCTGGCGCAAGTGGGTGAGTCCGACCTGGGGATTCAATCTGCGCGGCGAGCGCTACCTGAATCCGACCTACTCGCGCTCGGGCGTGGACGCCTCACTGTTCGTCGAATTCTGACGGCGCCCGCGGATCCCGCGTTCGCTGGCCTGCTTGATCCGCAAGGTCGCCCGTCCCGCAACCGTGCCTCGCCTAGTCGTGTGCAACGTCCCAGCTCATGCCCCAGGCATACAGCGCAATGAGCATGAACACGTCGATTGCCACGCCCAGGGCCAGGAACAGGATTGGCATGAACAGGAGTGAAAAGTGGTCCAGGATGTACGCGTGCACCAGGATCTTGACGGGCAAATAGCAGGTGAGAAACACCATGGTGAACGCGCTGAGTGCGATCTTGCGCAGGATGCCGAAATCGAAGACGTAGTAGGTGAGTGCATGGACCCAGGGCACCAAGCCGATCATGGCCACACCGAGGGCGAAGCAATCGCGCAGGTGCCGTGGCGCGTCGTAGGGAAACGAAGTCGGCCAGAAGTAAAATACGAGCAGGGAAATTGCCTGCACCACGCAGCCAACACGCAGGACGTAGGCCAGAGGCAACGCCCATTCCGGCAGGTAGAAACTGGCGAGCATCACGACGCCCACCATCGCGGCAGTCGCCCACCAGATGAACGGATCCGGGTACCCGGAATTCACGTGGATGGTGAGGACCTGGAGCGGGAACACCAGCATGGGAACCGTGACCCGTTCCACCGAACCGACGACGGACAGCCGCTCGATGCCGAAGCGCAAAACCGATTCCCAGCCTGAAAGCAACGCATCGTAGCTGTAGGCGAATGCGGCAGTCATGACAAACGGCAACAACAGTAAAGTGAGCAGCCCCGGACGCCGAAAGCGCAGGCTGTCGAGCGAACGGTGCACGCGGATCCTGGTACCGTGATGGCCGCGGCGACTTGCGCGGCGCAACTCGGCCCGGCTGTCGCCCTGGCGTTTCACCGACACTAGTTCGCCCACCACATCGAAATGCTCAACCTTGACTCCCGAACGCTAACTCCGTCGGCCGCGCGCCGATGCCAGGCGGAGCGTGCCAGTCTCCTGCTGGGATTCGGCGCTGCCCGGTCCCAAATTCCGGCAGCGCCGCTCTTCGCTCTTCAGTATATGGTAACTCAGTGCGGGCAGTCTTCGACTTTGCCGGGGGTAATTTATCTCCGTGTGCCGAGCGCCGCGACGCGCAGAGCCGTGCGGCTCGACGCACGCTGATTGGAGTAGGATTGAAGCGGTCATCGGGGCGCAGAGCCTGCCCCCGGGCAGTCGCGCACCGTAGGGCGGCGCACTGGTATCCGGTTTGGGGAAATTTATGAAAATGGTCATCATTCTTGCGTGCGGCGTCGCTGTCTCGCTATGCGCACCGAACGCCGCGTACGCACAGTCGGGCGGCGGCGCCTCGCCCAACCTTCGCAACGAAGTCACTCTCGCGGAAATTCAGAGGGCGCGCGCCGACCTGGACGGGCCGAAAGGCTATTACGCCCGGACATACAGCAAGGCGGAGACTGGCTACTGGGAAAAGCTGCCGGTGTGGATGACGGAGGATCGAGCAAAGCGCAAGGTGCGGCGCGTGCTCGACATCGGTTGCGGCTACGGGACGCTGCTCGCTTACGCTGCGGCGTCTTATGGCGCGGCGGGTTATTGCATGGACGTGACCGAATATCTCATTCCGCAGTTTCGCAACCCCAGGAATCTGCGTTTCGCCAAAGGCAACGTCGAATTCGACCCGATCCCCTGGCGGGAACCATTCGATCTGATCATCATGACCGAAGTTCTGGAGCACTTCAATTTCCAACCCGTGCCGACTCTGCGCAAGATTCGCGACGCTCTCGCACCGGGCGGCCTGTTTCTTCTTTCCACGCCGAATCAGGATAAGTGGGGCAAGACGACCAAGTACTACCAACGGTTGCAGGACGTACCGCCGGTGGACCGCTCCCGGAAGATCGTGGATGACCACATCTGGCAGTACGAAGAGCAGGAATTGCGGGATGTGCTCGCCGAAGCGGGCTTGGCGATTCTCAAATTCGATTATTCCACGACCGAAGACCGTCGTCACTTCAACGTCATGGCGACCCGGAAGTAGGACCGCCGCGCGCGACGGGGGTGCGCCGGAGCGCCTTGGCCAATATGCGTGCGATGCGCTCGGAGGCCATGCCGTCCCCGAATGGGTTGTGGCGCAAGCACATGCCGATGTAGCGGTCCGGCGATCCGAGGATCGCGAGTGCCGTCTGCGCTACGCGCTTTCGCGATGCACCAGCCAGTACACCGCCCCCGGACTCTATGATTTCAGGGCGCTCGGTGCTTTCGCGCAGGACGATCACCGGTCGCCCCAGGGTTGCCGCCTCCTCCTGGATCCCTCCCGAATCGGTGAGCACCATAACGCTGTGGCGGAGCAGCCGCAGCATCGGCGCGTACTCGAGCGGCTCAGCCGCGTAGATGCGCTGACGGATCCGGCTGCTTGCCCGGCCGAGCACCGTGTCCACCATATCGCGAATCCTCGGATTGGGATGCAGCGGCCACACGACCGCGCAGTCAGGTGCTGCTTCGAGGATGTCCAGGATAGCGGCCGCGATGTTCCTGATCGGAGCACCCCAATTCTCGCGCCGGTGCGCGGTGACCACGAGCAGCCGCCGCGCGCGCTGGCGGTCGAGAAAATGGCGAAGTTCCCTCGGCATCACCTCAGCGTGCCGGCCCGGGGCGTCGAGCTCGCGAAGGCTGTGCTGCACGGCATCGACGACCGTGTTGCCTACCAAGTGGATGTCGCTACGGACGCCTTCCCGGCTCAGGTTAAGGCTGGCCCGGGGCGTCGGCGTGAAATGCCAGGTCGCGATGCTGGCGATCAGGCGCCGGTCCATCTCTTCGGGAAAGGGATCGGGTCCGAAAGTGCGCAGTCCGGCCTCCACGTGGCCGACGGGGATGCGCTCGTAAAAGGCGGCCAGCGCGCACATCAGCGCCGAGAGGGTGTCGCCCTGGACCAGGACCGCGGCGGGCCGGCTTCCCTGAATCACGGCATCTACCCTCTGAAGGATCGTTGCCGCCAGCCGCGACAGGCTCGATTCGCTGATGCGTCTTGGGATGCGCTGCCTAGGCTTGACTTCGAACGCGGACTCCAGCCAGTTGGCGCCCAGTTCGACATGTGCCAGCCTGAATTTCCAGTGGGGCGAGATCCTGAAAAATCGAAACAAAGGGTTGACCACCGGACCGTGCTGGCCGGTGTGCAGCATCTGCGGGTCAAAGCCGCGCGCCGCGAGCGCGTGATACACCGGGGCGAGCTTGATGACCTCCGGGCGCGTTCCGGTGCATACCAAAACGGTCTTTCGCTTCAAGATTTTGACTCCTTTCCAACTGCATGCCGCTTAACATCGAACAGACGAACGCTGGCCGGAGCCGTGCAAGTACTGAATGCGTGAGCCGGAGAGAACCCGGTGGCGTTCACGGCGCCCTTGGGCGGGCGCCGGGCCGGCCAGATGACAGAGCTACCATTAGGGGCCCATTCCGAGGGAAGCGCGACTGGAGGTATCCCCGCGCAGTGATAGGCACTCCAAGCATGCTCAGTTGTCGCCCACCCGGCCCGTGGCTCGCGCCCACACCGAACCGTAAGCCGTCACGCCGCACGCGACCAGAATCGCCTCGGCCGACACCGTGGTCGGCTTGTCTGGAGAGCCAATGCGGCAGTTCCGGCCGACCGTTACATGCCGCTCGGCGACGATCGGGCCCTTGATCCAGGACGAGCCTTCCACATGCAACGCTCTGCCGCTGATCAGGGCGCCGTCGATCCACGCGCCGGCTTCAACGTACACGCCCTTGCCACCCTTTACGTTGCCCGAGACCCAGGCGTCCCGCCCGATTCGCACCCGCCCGGTGGCCACCAGGGCGCCCTCAATCCGCGTGCGCGGCGGGATCACGATGTCGCCTTTAACCAAGGTTCGCCCGCCCCGTGTGTCGAGGACGTGGGGAAGATTCTGCGGCAGCAGTCCCGACAGGTTAAAGCCCCTCGCGAGTCGTTCCGCGCCGCTGCCAAACCGGATGACGGGCGCGTGCAATCGCGTGAAGCTGGTCCGTTGCCCGAGCGTGATAAACCGCTCGGCCGAGACGCGTCCGAAAAACGTGCCCGCCTCGGAGCCGAGGAATGCGCCCTCGGCGTGCGACCAGCGCAATACCGCGGAGTCTTCACCCAGGGCGATGTCGCCTTTCGAGAGCAGGGCGCAGTAGACGTTCCGGCGCCCCCCTCGTATCGGCCCGTCCGCGTAGATTTCCCGCTCGAACCTCAGGTCGTTCTCGAGCACCAGCGGACCGCAGCCGAGCATCATGCGCTTTACGTGCCGTGCGCGGCGCTCCTCGTCCTGCATTACCGGACGACCGTCGGCGGGCACAATGTGAAAAGGCTGACCGTCCGGGAGCGTGCCGTCGCGTGCGGCATCGTCCTCTCGGCAGCGCACGAGAACCTCGCGGAAGTGCCGATCCACAAACACAGCAAAGCTGCGTGCGAAGAAGCGTACGTCGCCGTCGTACTCGCGCACGACTTTGAGAGGCTCAGCGTCGCGGCGGGCGCGCCATTCGTCGATGGCCGGAAGCAAGGCGATGCCATTCAGCAGCGCAAACGCGGCGAACAGCAGTGCCACCCAGAGTATCTCAGTTTCCATCCGGCTCACTTCCCGTTCCGATACCGGCGCGTCTTGATCCAATACATGTCGCGCCGCAGGGCAAAGTCGAGAATCAGGCCAACCGTCGCGCGGGTGACGCCGAAAATGCTGACCAGGAAGCCAAAAATGTTGAGCGGCATCAGGCGAATGCGCCGGTAGGATCCGTCCAGGCGGCAAGCCGCCGCGATTTCGAAGAACGCCGCAAAATTCCCGAGGCTGCCGTAGGAGACCATCATGATCAGCGAAATCGCCGCGCCCAGCGGTCCGGCGACGCCAAGGAAATACAACGCGATCGCGAGCAACCAGGCGACGACCAGCAGCGGAGACATCAGGAAAACACCCAGCAGCAGTACGCCGTCAACTTTCTGGCGGGTCGAGAGCAGAGGACTCGCCAGCACGGCGCGCAGGTGGGTGATACACGCTCGGTTGTGTCCCCTCGCCCAGCGTTTGATCTGGCCCAGCCGCTCCGGCCAGACCTCCGGGACCTCCTCGTAGCATTCCGAGCGGTTCTGGTAGACGGTTTTCCAGCCGCCAATCAGCAGGCGGTAGGTGATGTCCGTGTCCTCTGCGAGCGAGTCCTCGTTCCATCCGCCCACGGCGAGCAGCACCGAAACGCGCAGCCCGCCGACCGTGCCGCCGAACTGCGGCACCAGATCGAGGTTCATGCGTGCCTGCTGGTCGACCTGGTAGCCCCCCGCTCGCTCCAGGTCGAGCAGGCGCGTCAGAAGATTGGTGCCGGTGTTGAATGGCACCACACGACCCATCACCGCGCCGACCTCAGGGTCGAAGAACGGCGTAACCAGTTGCTTCACCAGGCCGCGACCGGGCAGGTAGTCGGCGTCGAAAACGAGCACCACCTCGGTTGTGATCTGCGCCGAAGCATCCTTCAGCGCCGCCGCCTTGCCGGGTTTTCCGCCGTCGCGATGAAACGGCGCCACCCGGCCCGGATGGCGCGCGGCGATTGCATCGACGATCTCGCGGGTGCGGTCGGTAGATCGATCGTTTATAGGCACAATCAGCAGGCGCTCCCGCGGATAGTCGACTTCCAGGAGCGCGTTTATGCAGTCGCTGATCACCCGTTCCTCGTTGCGCGCCGGGATCAAGACCGTCACCGTCGGCCAGTCGGCGACATCGATGTCGATGAAGGGCAGCCTTTGCCGGCCGAATAGCCGGTTCATGGCGAAGGCATAGTGGCGCACCATATATGCCACGATCAGCAGCACAATCGCGGACAGAATCGAGGTCATGGCGCCGGCCCAGAAAGACCGGGACGCGCTCTCAGGCGGTGCCGGTTTCGCTACCGCGGGTAGCGCGGGAGCCTCAGGGGAAAGGGTCATCAAGCCGTCGGCCGCGCGAAGCTGCGAAGGGCCACCTGCCGCTGCTGCGGACGGACTTTCCGGCGGTGACGCCGTCGTGTTTGTGCCTGCTTCCAGGAACGGTGTCATGCGCATCGGGATGCCCTCTGCGGCGACGACGGCAGTCGCGGTCGAGGCGCAGAAGGCCGCTTGCGCAAACAACCACAACCCGAGCAGCGCCGCGCGCGCGGCGCTCGCTGGGCGGGGGGGGCCGTGCCGGCC
>JANNPG010000456.1:0-13017 GCA_031399805.1 Betaproteobacteria bacterium
ATCGGCCAGGCGTGCGAGTTCGATTACTCCGGCGCGCAGGCGTGCAAGGCGCTGCGCGAGGAGGGCTATCGCGTGGTGCTCGTCAACTCGAACCCGGCGACGTTCATGACCGACCCCAACATGGCGGATGCGACCTATATCGAGCCCGTCACCTGGCAGATGGTCGAGAAGGTGATCGCGATTGAGCGCCCGGAGGCTCTGCTGCCGACGATGGGTGGGCAGACGGCGTTGAATTGCGCGCTTGATCTCGCGAAGCACGGCGTGCTCGAAAAATACCATGTCGAAATGATCGGCGCGAAGAAAGAGGCGATCGACAAGGCGGAGGACCGCGAGAAATTCAAGGCGGCGATGGCGAAGATCGGGCTCGCGAGCGCGCGCTCGGCGATCGCGCACAGCCTGGAGGAAGCGCTGCAGGTGCAGGCGATGGTCGGGTTCCCGACCGTCATCCGCCCGTCCTTCACATTGGGGGGTGCTGGCGGCGGCATCGCTTACAACCAGGAAGAATTCATCGCCATCATCGAGCGCGGACTCGACGCGAGCCCGACCCGCGAAGTGCTGGTCGAGGAATCGGTGCTCGGCTGGAAAGAGTTCGAGATGGAGGTGGTGCGCGATAGCTCGGACAACTGCATCATCATCTGCTCGATTGAAAACCTCGACCCGATGGGCGTGCATACCGGCGATTCGATCACGGTGGCGCCGGCGCAGACGCTGACCGACAAGGAATACCAGATTATGCGCGACGCGTCGATCGCGTGCCTGCGCGAAATCGGCGTCGATACCGGCGGCTCCAACGTGCAGTTCGCGATCAACCCCGACGACGGGCGTCTCCTGATCATCGAGATGAATCCGCGCGTGTCGCGCTCGTCGGCGCTCGCGTCCAAGGCCACCGGCTTTCCGATCGCGAAAATCGCGGCCAAGCTGGCGGTCGGCTACACGCTCGACGAGTTGCGCAACGACATTACCGGCGGCGCCACGCCGGCGTCGTTCGAGCCGACCATCGATTACGTGGTGACCAAGGTGCCGCGTTTCGCGTTCGAAAAATTTCCGCAGGCGAACGACCGCCTGACCACACAGATGAAGTCGGTGGGCGAGGTGATGGCGATCGGCCGCACCTTCCAGGAATCGTTCCAGAAGGCGCTGCGCGGTCTGGAAGTCGGCGCCGACGGCCTTAATCAAAAGACGACCGATCGCGAGACGATTGAAAAAGAACTCGGCGAGCCGGGGCCGGAGCGCATCTGGTACGTCGGCGACGCGTTCGAGAACGGATTCACGCTGGAAGAGGTTTTTCAGCTCACCAAAATCGATCCCTGGTTCCTCACGCAAATCAAGGAAATCGTCGACCTCGAGATGGAGCTTGACGACAAAAAAATCGCGGAACTCGACGCGCTTACCCTGCGCAGCTTGAAGCGCAAGGGCTTTTCCGACCGGCGTCTGGCTTACCTCATGAAGTCGACCGAAACCGAGATGCGCGCGCACCGGCACGCGCTGGGCGTGCGCCCGGTGTATAAGCGCGTCGACACCTGCGCCGCGGAGTTTTCCACCAACACCGCGTACCTGTACTCGACCTACGAGGAGGAGTGCGAGGCGCGGCCGACCGGCCGCAAGAAAGTCATTGTGCTCGGCGGCGGGCCAAATAGGATCGGGCAGGGCATCGAATTCGATTACTGCTGCGTGCATGCCGCGCTGGCGCTGCGCGAGGACGGTTTCGAGACCATTATGGTCAACTGCAACCCGGAAACGGTGTCGACGGATTACGACACGTCCGACAGGCTCTATTTCGAGCCACTGACGCTGGAGGACGTGCTCGAGATTGTTCACGTCGAAAAGCCGTACGGGGTGATCGTGCAGTATGGCGGCCAGACGCCGCTCAAACTGGCGCGTGATCTTGAGGCGAACGGCGTGCCGATCATCGGTACTTCGCCGGACTCGATCGATATGGCCGAAGACCGTGAGCGGTTCCAGAAATTAATTCACAAGCTAAAACTCAAGCAGCCGCCCAACCGCACCGCGAGGAGCGCGCAAAAGGCGCTTGTGCTCGCTGCCGAGATCGGTTATCCGCTGGTGGTGCGCCCCTCGTACGTGCTGGGCGGGCGCGCGATGGAGATCGTGCACGAACAAAGCGATCTCGAACGCTACATGCGCGAAGCGGTCAAAGTGTCGAACGATTCGCCGGTGTTGCTCGATCGCTTCCTCAACGACGCGACCGAGGTCGACGTCGACGCGATCTGCGACGGCAAGGACGTGCTGATCGGGGGCATCATGGAGCACATCGAGCAGGCCGGCGTGCATTCGGGCGACTCGGCATGTTCGCTGCCGCCGTTCAGCCTGACGCCGGAAGTTCAGGACGAAATGCGCAAGCAGACCATCGCGATGGCGCACGCGCTGCAGGTCGTGGGCCTCATGAACGTGCAGTTCGCCATCCAGAATGGCGTGATCTTCGTGCTCGAAGTCAATCCGCGCGCCTCGCGCACCGTGCCGTTCGTGTCGAAAGCGACCGGGCTGCCGCTCGCTAAGATCGCCGCGCGCTGCATGACCGGCACATCGCTGGCCGCGCAAAACTGCATGGTTGAGGTGCTGCCGCCTTATTTCGCGGTCAAGGAGGCGGTGTTCCCGTTCATCAAGTTTCCGGGTGCTGACACCATACTCGGTCCGGAAATGAAATCTACGGGCGAAGTAATGGGAGTCGGCGCAAGTTTTGGCGAAGCGTACGTAAAATCGCAGCTCGCGGCGGGCGATCATCTGCCGGAGTCGGGCAAGGTGTTCGTCAGTGTGCGCGATGCGGACAAGCCGGCGGCGGTGGCGATTGCGCGCGATCTCGTGGCGCTGGGTTTTCAGCTGGTCGCGACACGCGGCACCGCCGCGGCGCTCGCCGCGGACGGGCTGGCGGTGCTGCCGATCAACAAGGTTGCCGAGGGACGTCCGCATGTGGTCGATATGATCAAGAACGGCGACGTTGTGCTGATCGTAAATACCGTCGAGGAAAAGCGCACCGCGGTGCGGGATTCCTACGTGATTCGCCGCGCCGCTTTGCAGGCGCGCATCACGCTGTATACGACGCTGGCAGGCGCGCGTGCCGCCTGCACGGGAATGCGCCAATCGCGCGAACTGAACGCCTATGACGTACAGGGGTTGCATCGCCGAATCGCAGCGGCAGCACTCTAAGGACGGATGATTATGGCCAAAACTCCATTGACGGTGTTCGGCGCGGAGAAGCTGCGCGCCGAACTGCACGAACTGAAAACGGCGCAACGGCCGGCCATCATCGCGGCGATCGCGGAGGCGCGCGCGCACGGCGACCTGTCGGAGAACGCCGAATACGCGGCGGCGAAGGATCGGCAGAGTTTCATCGAGGGGCGCATTGCCGAGGTCGAAAGCAAACTATCCAATGCGCAAATCATCGATCCCGCATTGATCGATGCGGACGGCGGCTGCGTGTTCGGCGCGACGATCGAACTCGAGGAAATGGACAACGGCGAGGTCGTCACCTACCAGATCGTCGGCGACGACGAAGCCGACATTAAACAGGGCAAGATTTCGATCAGTTCGCCGATCGCGCGCGCGTTAATCGGCAAGCATCCGGGCGATGTCGCCGAGGTGAAAGCGCCGGGCGGCGTGCGCGAGTACGAGATTCTGGACGTAAAGTACGTCTAGCGACGGCGGCCTTGGCGCGCGATGAAATCTCTCACCGAAGGCATTTACGCGCTTGCGCTTACGTTGTGGGTGGGCGGGATGTGGGTTACCGGCCTGATGGTGGCGCCGATGCTTTTTCAAGCGTTACCCGACCGCACGCTGTTTGGCGCCGTTGCCGGCCGGATGTTTACGCTGATGGCCTATACCGGCATCGCCTGTGCGGCCTACCTGCTGCTGTTCCGCGTGGTACGTTTCGGCGGCGCGTGTTTCAGGCACGGCATATTCTGGATCGTGCTGGCGATGCTGGCGCTGACGCTCGTCGGCGAATTCGGTGTGCAGCCGGTGCTCGCGAGCTTGAAGGACCAGGCGTTACCGAAGGAAGTGATGACCAGCGTATTTCGCGAGCGGTTCGCCGCGTGGCATGGCGTGGCCAGCGTGTTATATCTGATTCAGTGCGTGCTGGGCCTCATGCTGGTCTGGCTTCACGGACGCAATCCGCATTGAACTGCGTGAGGAGTAAGGGATGAGGAGTAAGGGGTGAGGAGTGAGGCGAAAAGCCGCGCGTTGTTACCCGCTTAACCTCTCACGCCTCATGTTCAACGCTCAGTGCTGAAAGCTGCGCTTGGTGCGGCGGGCTGGCTTCGGTCTCGGTTTGGTTTTCTTCTTAGGTGCGGTGACGGCTTGTTCCGGGCGCGGCCGATAGACGACCAGTATCTTACCGATATGCTGGACGGGGGCTGCGTGCAGGGTGGCGCAGATTTCGCCCAGAAAGCGGGCGCGCGTCGCGTGTTCGTCGGAAAAAACGCGGACCTTGATCAGTTCGTGACTGGCAAGATTGCGGTGGATTTCGTTGAGCACCGTGGTGGTCAGGCCGGCGTCGCCGATCATCGCGACCGGGGCAAGAGCGTGGGCGCGGGCGCGCAACGCGCGGCGTTGCGTTGAAGTGAGTTCGAGGATCATGGCGGCATCCTAACCGATGAAACGAACCAAGACCAGCAAACAGTGGATGATGGAACACGTCAACGACGTGTACGTGCAGCGTGCGAAGGCCGAGGGCTATCGCTCGCGCGCCGCCTACAAGTTAATCGAGATCGCCGCGCGCGATAAGCTGCTCAAACCAGGTATGGTGGTGGTAGATCTGGGCGCGACTCCCGGCGGCTGGTCGCAGGTGGCCGCCGCCAAAGCCGGCGCGCAGGGGCGCGTCATCGCGCTGGATTTGCTGCCGATGGAGTCGCTGCGCAACGTGACCTTCCTGCAGGGGGACTTCCGCGAAGAATCGGTGGTGAGCGCGCTCGAGGGGGAACTGGCGGGCCGCCCGATAGACCTTGTATTAAGCGATATGTCACCCAATATCAGCGGTATTACTCTGAGCGATCAGGCGCGCGCCATGCACCTCGCCGAACTCGCGCTCGAATTTTCGGTAAAGCATTTGAAACCGGGCGGCAGTCTGCTGGTCAAAGTGTTCCAGGGTTCCGGATTTCAAGAGTTTTTGCGCGAGATGCGCAGCCGGTTCGCGCAGGTCGCCACGCGCAAGCCCGAAGCTTCGCGCGGCCGCAGCAACGAGCTCTACCTCTTGGGCAAGGATTGCAAGGGCACGCGCTGATGCGCGGGTGGACGGCTCGCAGGCGGCACTAACATTCGGGGCGGAAAGGGTTTAGAATTGAACCAGATACGTGTTTTGGCCGGGTCGAATTTGATAAGGACAACAGTTGAATAATTTGATTAAAAATGTAGCGATCTGGCTGGTCATTGCGCTGGTGCTGATGACGGTATTCAAGCAGTTCAGCAACCCGCAGGCTGGGCAAGGCCCAATTCCGTACTCCCAGTTCATGGATGAAGTGAAGCAGGGTCGCGTCATCTCGGCGGCGGTCGAAGGGCGCACCGTGCGCTGGATATCGCAGGACAACCGCAAATACGTGACCTACAGCCCCGGTACGCTCGGCGACCTGTGGATGGTGAGTGACCTCCTGAAGTCGGGCGTCAAGGTCGATGCCAAGCCGGAGGAAGAGCAGTCGTTCCTGATGAATATTTTCATCTCGTGGTTCCCGATGCTGCTACTCATCGGCATCTGGATCTTCTTCATGCGCCAGATGCAGGGCGGCGGGCGTGGCGGCGCGTTCTCGTTCGGCAAGAGCCGCGCACGCATGATGGACGAGAACAACAACAGCGTCACGTTTGGCGACGTTGCCGGTTGCGAGGAGGCCAAGGAAGAAGTCGCGGAACTTGTCGAATTCCTGCGCGACCCCGGCAAATTTCAAAAACTCGGCGGTCGTATTCCGAAAGGCGTGCTGCTGGTGGGGTCGCCCGGCACCGGCAAGACGCTGCTCGCGCGCGCAATTGCGGGTGAAGCGAAAGTGCCGTTTTTCAGCATTTCGGGCTCCGATTTCGTCGAGATGTTTGTCGGCGTGGGTGCGGCGCGCGTGCGTGACATGTTCGAACAGGCGAAGAAGCATGCGCCGTGCATCGTATTCATCGACGAGATCGACGCGGTCGGCCGCCAGCGCGGCGCGGGTCTCGGCGGCGGCAACGACGAGCGCGAGCAGACGCTGAACGCGCTGCTCGTGGAAATGGACGGTTTCGAAGGCACTGCCGGCGTCATCGTGATTGCCGCGACCAACCGTCCCGACGTGCTCGATCCCGCGTTGATGCGTCCGGGCCGCTTCGACCGCCAGGTCGTGGTGCCGCTGCCGGATATTCGCGGCCGCGAGCAGATACTGCTCGTGCATATGCGTAAAGTGCCGGTCGCGCCGGACGTCAAGGCCGATATTATCGGACGCGGCACGCCCGGCATGTCGGGCGCCGATCTCGCGAACCTGGTCAACGAAGCGGCGCTGTTTGCCGCGCGCAAGAACAAGCGTCTGGTTGACATGGACGACTTCGAGCAGGCCAAGGACAAGATCTACATGGGCGCGGAGCGCCGTTCGATGGTCATGCCGGAAGACGAGCGCATCACCACTGCCTATCACGAAGCCGGACACGCGGTGGTCGCTTACACGCTGCCCAAAGCCGATCCGGTGCACAAGGTCACTATCATTCCGCGCGGGCGCGCGCTGGGCCTCACGTGGATGCTGCCGGAGCAGGACCGTCACGGCAAGGACCGCGAACACCTGTTGCAGGACATCTCGGTTTCATTGGGCGGCCGCATTTCGGAAGAAGTGTTTCTCGGCCAGATGACGACCGGGGCGAGCAGTGATTTTCAGAATGCCACCACGCTGGCGCGCCGCATGGTCACCGAGTGGGGCATGTCGGATGCGTTGGGGCCGATGGTGTACGGCGAGAACGAGGGCGAAATTTTCCTCGGCCGTTCGGTCACCACGCACAAGAACATGTCGGAGGCGACGATGCAGAAAGTCGACGCCGAGCTGCGCCGCATCATCGATCAGCAGTACCTGGTTGCGCGCAAGATCATCGAGGAAAACCGCGACAAGGTCGAGAAGATGGCAAAAACGCTGCTCGAATAGGAAACCATAGATTCCGACCAGCTGAAGGACATCATGGAAGGCCGCGAACCGCGTCCGCCGAAGCCGGTCGCCACCGTGACCAGCGTGCCGCCGATAGACGCGCCGCCGAGTCCTGCGCCGAGCGCCGCGCCGGCGTAAGGGACGCAATATCAAGGATGAAGGATGAAGGATGAAGGCTGAATAGGGCCGCGTTTGCGCTTAATGCGGTTTCATCCTTCATCCTTCCGCCTTCATCCTTATGTCCCAATATCTTCGCTGCGGCAAGTTCACCCTCTCGCTCGCCCGCCCCCTCATCATGGGTGTGGTCAATATCACACCCGACTCGTTTTCGGATGGCGGTGAGTTCGCGACCACCCACGCCGCACTGGCGCGCGCGCGCCAACTGATCGACGAGGGCGCCGACATCATCGACATTGGCGGCGAATCCACGCGCCCCGGTGCGGGCGGCGTGACCCTCGGGGAAGAGCGCGCGCGCGTGCTGCCGCTTCTCGAACAACTCGTATCCGGGCCGGTGCCGGTATCCGTCGATACACAGAAACTCGAACTCATGCGCGAGGCGATCGCCGCCGGCGCCGCCATGATCAACGACATCAATGCCCTGCAGGCGCCGGCAGCCGTCGAGGCTGTGGCGGCGAGCGATGTGGCGGTGTGCCTGATGCACAAGCAGGGCATGCCCGCCGATATGCAGGTCGACCCGCACTATGACGATGTGGTGGCGGAAGTGCTGGCGTTTCTCGCCGACCGCATGCACGTCGTGCAGGCGGCCGGAGTTGCGCCTGAACGCATCGTCATCGACCCCGGTTTTGGCTTCGGTAAGACGCTGGAGCATAATCTCGAACTGTTGCGCCAGCTTGATCGTTTTGGCGCCACCGGCGCAACGGTGCTTGCGGGCATGTCGCGCAAAGCGCTGCTCGGCCGCATCACCGGCCGTGACGTAAACGAACGCGTTTTTGCGAGCGTCGCGGCAGCCGTGATCGCAGTGGAGCGCGGGGCGCGGATCGTTCGCGTGCACGACGTTGCGGCGACGCGCGATGCTTTGGCTGTCTGGGCTGCGGTAAATGAACCGCCAAGACACCAAGGCCGTCAAGAGAAGAACTGAGTATGCAGAAAATATGGAGCCTGAAATTCAAGCTCGCACAAGTAATTTTTCCGGGTTCCGGGCTTGGGATTCAAGCGACTTATCGAATTGGTTTTTCTTGGCGGTCTTGGCGTCTTGGCGATTTGATAAAATAGTCATGTTATGAACAGAAAATATTTCGGTACTGACGGCATACGCGGCAAAGTCGGGGAAGAGCCGATTACACCGGATTTCGTGTTGAAGCTCGGCTATGCGGCCGGCGGAGTGCTGACGCGCGCGGTCAAGGCGGGCGAGCGGCCGGTGGTGCTGATCGGCAAGGACACGCGCATTTCGGGCTATATGCTCGAATCGGCGCTGGAAGCGGGGCTTGCCGCGGCGGGCGTTGATGTGCTGCTGGTGGGGCCGATGCCGACACCGGCGGTCGCTTATCTGACACGCGCATTGCGCCTGGCGGCGGGTGTCGTCATCAGCGCTTCGCACAACCCTTACGACGACAACGGCATCAAGTTTTTTTCCGGCGCCGGCGCCAAGCTGCCGGACAAGATCGAGACCCGGATCGAAGCCGAGCTCGCGCGGCCGCTGCAATGCAGGAAATCGGCGCAACTCGGCAAGGTGCGCCGCATCGACGATGCCGCCGGGCGCTACATCGAGTTCTGCAAGAGCACATTTCCGGCGCATCTCGACCTGCGCGGCCTGCGCCTGGTCGTCGACAGCGCGCATGGCGCGACCTACCATATCGCTGTGCATGTGTTTCACGAACTCGGCGCCGATGTGATTGCGATGGGCAACCAACCGGACGGATTCAACATCAACCAGGCTTGCGGCGCGACGCATCCGCAAGCGTTGCAGGAAGCGGTCAAGCGCGAGCGTGCCGACTTGGGCATTGCGCTCGACGGCGACGGCGACCGCCTGGTGATGGTCGATGCGAAGGGCGCGATCTACGACGGCGACCAGTTGCTGTACGTCATCGCGAGCCATCGCAAGCGCCAGCGCCGCCCGTTCAAGGGCGGTGTCGTCGGCACGCAGATGACCAATCTTGGCATGGAGCACGCGCTCGCGCGCCTCAAGATTCCGTTCGCGCGTGCCGCGGTCGGCGACCGCTACGTGCTCGAAATGATGCAGGCGCGCGGCTGGGAACTCGGCGGCGAGAATTCGGGGCACATCATTTGTCTCGACCGGCATACCACCGGCGACGGTATCGTATCCGCATTGCAGGTGCTGGGCGCGCTGCGGGATGACGAGACGTCGCTCATCAGGGCCGCTGCTGCCGTGAAGCTTTATCCGCAGATACTCGTCAACGTGCGCACGCAGCGGGCCTTCGACGTCAACGCGGATCGTAACGTGCGGCAGGCGGTCGCCAGGGCCACCGCCGCACTCGACGCCAGCGGCCGCGTGCTACTGCGCGCGTCCGGCACGGAGCCGCTGATTCGCGTGATGGTGGAAGGTAAATCGCGCGTCGAGGTCGCGACCTGGGCAGAAACCATCGCCGCCGCGGTGCGTAAAGCCGCGCGCTGAATTGCATTTTTCGACCGCGCGGGCCGCACCGTGCGCTGCGCTGGCGGCCGCGTCGGCGAAACGTTCGGCGGCGTTTATTCGCATTGTCCCGGAAGCGTCAAAATCCGTCTTGAATCAAGGCGCTTGGGCGCTGCACAAAAAGTGAATTACGTTGACCCTGAGGGGCGACACCGGTAAAATCCCAACGCTTTAAGCAAGCGGAAAGTCGATGCGCGGCAGGCTGGTAGCTGGCAACTGGAAATCCAACGGGGATCTGGCTGCAAATCAGCAACTGCTTGGCCAGTTGCGCGCCGACTTGGCGGGTGTGACGGGCGTCGAGTGCGCGGTGTGCGTGCCTTCTCCTTACCTGTCCCAGACGCAACAACTGCTTGTCGGAGCGACGGTGACCTGGGGCGGGCAGGACGTGAGCCAGTTTGGCCCCGGCGCGTATACCGGCGCCGTTACTGCGGCCATGCTGCGCGAGTTTGGTTGCACCTATGCAATCGTCGGCCACTCCGAGCGCCGCAGCATTTTTGGCGAGAGCGACGCGGTCGTCGCCGCGAAGTTCGGCGCGGCGCTGCAGGCGGGCCTGACACCGATATTGTGCGTCGGCGAGACGCTGCAGGAACGCGAGGAGGGCGTCATGGAGCAAGTGGTCGGCAGGCAGCTCGATGCGGTGACCGCTGTCGCGGGAATGGCGGCGCTCGCCAAGGCGGTGGTTGCTTACGAACCGGTGTGGGCGATTGGCACCGGCAAGACGGCGACACCCGATGAAGCGCAGGCGGCACACGCGTTCATCCGCAAACGAATCGCGACGTCCGCTGCGGTGATTGCGGCGGAACTGAGGATTTTGTACGGCGGCAGCGTCAAGGCCGCGAATGCGGCACAGTTGTTTGCAATGCCCGATATCGATGGCGGTTTGATCGGCGGGGCGGCGCTGGTGGCCGCGGATTTCACGGCGATTTGCCGGGCGGCACAGCGTCGTTAATGGTTAAGCGAGAGGATTATGGAAACTTTGTTATTGGTGGTGCACGTGGTGGTGGCCCTCGCCATTATCGGCCTGGTGCTCCTGCAGCACGGCAAGGGTGCGGACATGGGGGCTGCATTCGGCGGGGGTGCTTCGGGCAGCGTGTTCGGCGCGACCGGTTCGGCCAATTTTATGAGCCGCGCAACGGCGATACTCGCGACCGTGTTTTTCCTTACGAGCATGGGCTTGACGTGGTATTACGCGCATAAGGGCACCGCGAAGGGTGTAATGGCAACGCAACCGGCTTCGCAGGCGCCGGCGACGGTGCCGGGAGGCGTGCAAATTCCGGTGCCCGTGCCGGACAAGCCGGCGGGCGACCCGGACTTGAAAGCGAAGGACATACCGAAATAAGTGGCGAGGCGCGGGGCGTCAGGCGTGAGGCGGGTGCTGTTGCTTTTTAATTCCCCCTCACTCCTTACCTCTCACGCCTCACGGGTTTTTACGCCGACGTGGTGGAATTGGTAGACACGCCGTCTTGAGGGGGCGGTGGCGAAAGCCGTGAGAGTTCGAGTCTCTCCGTCGGCACCAACAGCGCGGGATGCAGGGTTGATTCAGATCAAGCATGAGTGCTACTAAGTTCGACAAAATGCGGCATGGCGTATTCTGAGCCGATGATGCGAAGCGGGTCTGGAAACGGGCGATATACGAACGAGCATTGTTAATAACCTCATTGAATCCTGAACTCGCAATCCCAACCCCGATGTTAGAAAACTATTTCCCCATCCTCCTGTTCCTGCTGGTCGGTGCCGGCGTCGGTATAGGGCAGATCATCATGGCGAGCGGCATCAGCCGGTTGCTGGGAGTGCACCGCCCGGACAGCGAAAAGCTGTCACCCTACGAATGCGGTTTTGAGGCGTTCGAAGACGCGCGCATGAAGTTCGACGTGCGCTACTACCTGGTGGCAATTCTGTTCATACTGTTCGATCTCGAGATCGCGTTCCTGTTTCCGTGGGCGATTGTGCTGCAGGAAATCGGCCTGTTCGGTTTTCTGGCGATGGTCGTTTTTCTCGCCATCCTCGTCGTGGGGTTCATCTACGAGTGGAAAAAAGGCGCTTTGGAGTGGGACTAGCCTGAGAAGGTAATTCTATGGCTGACGGCGGCGTACTGGATAAAGGTTTCGTGGTGACGGGTATGGACACCCTGATCAACTGGACGCGCACGGGTTCGATGTGGCCGATGACGTTTGGACTCGCGTGCTGCGCGATCGAGATGATGCACGCGGGCGCTTCGCGTTACGACCTCGACCGTTTCGGCATCGTGTTCCGCCCGAGCCCGCGCCAGTCGGACGTGATGATCGTCGCCGGCACGCTGTGCAACAAGATGGCGCCGGCGCTGCGCAAGGTATACGACCAGATGGCGGAGCCGCGCTGGGTGATTTCGATGGGCTCGTGCGCCAATGGCGGCGGCTATTATCATTACTCTTATTCGGTGGTGCGCGGCTGCGACCGCATCGTGCCGGTCGATATCTACGTGCCGGGGTGCCCGCCGACTGCCGAAGCGCTGCTCTACGGCATTATCCAGCTGCAGAACAAGATCAAGCGCACCAATACCATCGCACGCTAAATGAGCACGCTGAATGACTACTCGTAATCAAGCGCTCGCCGGGGGCGTCGCGGCCGCTCTGGGCGACAAGGCCGCCTCCATGGTCGAGGCGCTTGGCGAGGTTACGCTGGTCGTCAAGGCGAATGATCTCATCGATGCCATGACCACGTTGCGCGACCATTCTGACCTGCGTTTCGAACAGTTGATGGATTTGTGCGGCGTTGATTATCAGGCGTATGGCGACGGGACCGGTACACGTTTTGCGGTGGTCTATCATCTGTTGTCACTTACGCATAACCGCCGGCTGCGCGTGCGCACATTCGCACCAATGGACGATTTTCCGGTGGTCAATTCGGTGGTCGGCCTATGGCCGTCGGCGAACTGGTTCGAGCGCGAGGCTTTCGATCTTTTCGGCATCGTGTTCGACGGGCATCCCGACCTCAGGCGCATCCTCACCGACTACGGCTTTATCGGCCACCCGTTTCGCAAGGATTTTCCGCTATCGGGCAACGTCGAGATGCGTTATGACCCGGATCAGCAGCGCGTGATCTACCAGCCGGTCACCATCGAGCCGCGCGAGATTGTGCCGCGTATCGTGCGCGAAGAAAACTACGCCGACAGCGAAGGGTTCCGCAAGGGATAAACACGATGGCGGAGATTCGCAACTACACCATGAACTTCGGGCCTCAGCATCCGGCGGCCCACGGCGTATTGCGCCTGGTGCTTGAGCTTGACGGGGAGGTCATCGAGCGCGCCGATCCGCACATTGGCCTACTGCATCGCGC
>JANNPG010000484.1:0-13459 GCA_031399805.1 Betaproteobacteria bacterium
GCACTGACCTGCGTTTTTCACAATAAAATACCCGATCCCCTTGCGGCCTGAATAGTTACTTTTCGAGATAAGTTTTATACCCAAGACAGCGAGCGATCGCTGGCGGCAATCGAACTCCTATAATCAGGACCATGACCGTGAAACGACAAACCGTACCCAAAGGCTATCGTCAATCTGCATCGGTGCTGATCGACCCCGGAGGCTCCTGGGGCGGTATGCTCGCCAAGGGCGATCTTGTCCGCTTCGTCGACCTCGAGGGGCAGCAAGCGGTGGATTTTCTCTGCTACAACGCGCTCGATACGCGCGACCGCTACAACGCCGCCAATACCATGAAAATGGCGGAAAACGTCTTTCTCAATACAGGGACCATCCTGTACGGGGAATACGCGACTGCGCTGATGCGGATCGTTGCATCCAGTTGCCCGAACCACGACACGATAGGCGGCTGCTGCAGCGTGGAGATGAACTGGCTGCGCTATGCCAGGCGGACGCACAGTTGCCGCGCCAACTTCATGCATGAACTAACCAAATTGGGCATGGGTGAGCAGGACATCGTCGCCAACGTGAACTTCTTCATGAGCGTGCCGGTCGGGCGCGACGGTCATATGGCGATCTCGGACAGCCCGTCGAAAGCGGGCGACTTCGTCGACGTCGAGGCGCTCACCGATGTGATCGCGGTGATCTCCAACTGCCCGCAAAAATACAATCCCGCCTGCGGCTATAACCCGTCAGCCGTGCGGGTTGAAACTTTTACCAGGGCACGCACGCGCAGCCGCCGCTGATTGACGTCACGGGAATACCGGATCAATATCCGGCGCGCTACTCCGCCTTGATCCCCGCTTCCTTGATAACCCTGCCCCATTTTGCGTGCTCTTTGCCGACGAAGGCGACGGCTTCTTCGGGCGAAGTTCCTAACGGTTCAATGGCCACCTTGTCGAGGCCACTCTTTACGCCAGGGTCAAGGAGTACTTTGCGGAATTCGGAGTTCAGTCGCGTCACGATGGGTTTGGGCGTGCCCGCGCGGACAAAAATGCCACCCCACACAATGACCTCGCTGCCCGGATATCCGGCCTCTCCCAGCGTCGGCAGATCGGGCATGGCCTTGGCCCGCTTTTCGCCGGTCGTGGCCAATCCGCGCAGCCGCCCATCCTTGATGAAGCTGTCGGTCCCGGCAACGCTGCCGAACACCATCTGCACCTGTCCGGCAACAACCGCGGTCACAGCCGGCCCCACCCCTTTGAACGGGACATGAAGTAAATTTGCTTTGGTGCGGGCTTTGAACAGTTCCGCCGCCATGTGCGGGGTGGTGCCGATCCCTGCCGAGCCGTAGCTTAAGTCTGACGTCCTGGTGAGATCTATGAATTCCTTGACGGACTTGGCCGCGACCTTGGAATTTACCGCAAGCACCAGTGATGCTTCGGTGAAAATCGTAACGGGCGCAAGGTCCTTCAGCGCATACGGCGACGTCTGGTGCAAATGCAGGTTGATTACAAGCGACGGATCCGCCAGGAGCACTGTGTAACCGTCCGGTGTTGAGTTGCTGGCGAGCTGCATCGCAATCACGCCCCCGCCGCCGGCACGGTTGTCGACGATCACGCTTTGTCCCAGCGACTCCGTGAGCTTCGGCGTCGCCAGCCGGCCGATATAATCGAATATCCCGCCCGGTGCGAACGGCACAATCAGGCGAATAGGCCGCTCCGGATACGTCTGGGCGGCGCACGGACCGGCAAATACGGCAAGACCCTGGGCGCCGACGACGCAACGCGCGAACACGCTTACCATTTTCATGTCGAACCCCTCTGCATTATTGAAGTGATCGTCCCGCTTGTCACACCGTGCCGCGCGCACTTAAATCGGATTGATGTAAACTATGTGCTCACAATAGTATATCGCGTGCCCGCGTGTCTTTGTCAGCAACGGGCGTCTGTCTATATTCGTATTGAAGGAGATTGTTCATGGTTCAGAAAGTCAAGCTCGTACAGCCAAAGGATGCGACTGGTGAAACAGCGAAGATATTCGAAGACATTCGCCAGACCAAAGGCGCCAATTTTCTGACGCCGACGTGGGGGTTTTTCGCGCAGGACATCGACCTGCTGCGCCACTGGTGGGGGCTGACCAAGCGGCTGCAATTCACCGCAGGCGCGGTGTCGAAGCCGCTGCTGAATTCGATTTCCCTCGTGTGCGCCGCCGAGGTCGACTGCCCACGCTGCATCAATAATCACCAGACACATCTCATCGAGCATTTCGATATGACGGCGGACGATGTCATGGAGATCCTCGACTTCGAGAATTCGACCAAGGTTGACGAGATGACCAAGGCGGTATTGCGCTTTGCGCGAAAAACGGCGTTCAACGAGCCGATGGCCGAAGCCGACTTTGCGGCATTGCGCAAGCACGGCATTACCGACCTCGGGGTCGCCGAAATCGTGTCGATGGCGATGCTCGAATCGGGCATGGCGCGCCATGCGGTGGGTGTCGCGCAATTCGAGAATGGGGACCAGTGGCCGCGCGAGAATCTGCCCTCGAAGACGTACGCCGAAAACGTCAACGCATAGCGCCATGGCCATCGCATCCATCCGCGGCACGGCGGCGGTGCTCGGGGACCACGTCTCGGCGGATGTGGTGTTGCCCGCGCGGCATTCGTTTCTGAAGCCGGAGCAGATGGCTGAGAATGTCCTCATGGAACTCAGCCCCGAGGCCAACCGCAAGGTGCGTGCACATTCGATCATCGTGGCCGGCGAAGCGTTCGGCTACGGCACCGGCCGCGAGTCTCCGTCACGCGCGTTGCACGCCGCCGGCGTGCGGGCGGTTATTGCCAAAAGTTTCTCGCGGCTTTTTTTCCGCAATGCGATCAACAATGGCATCGCCGTCATCCAGTGCCCCGAACTGGCGCAGTTGCCGGTGCAGGATGGCGACGAAATAGTTATCTCGCTCGCCGAGGGGCGCGTGCAATGGAAGGACCAATCCCTGCGCGTTGCCCCGGTCACGGATGTCGTGGCGCAGATTGTCGCGGCGGGGAGCCTGATCAATTACGGCCGCCAACTCCTCGCGTCAGGCGGGACGCCATCATGACGGGCAAGACGTTTGTGCAGAAAGTGCTCGAACGCACGAGCAGACGCTCCGCGCTTGAGCCGGGCGTGATCGTCGAGGCGACCCCGGATTTCAGTTACTCGCACGATTATGCGGCGTGGGCAATCGACGCGTTCGAGAAGATGGGGGCGACGCGTGTGCACCGTCCCGAGCGCATCGCCGTGTGCTTCGACCATGGCATCCCGCCGAACTCAGCCAAAGACGCCAACAGCCTGAAGCGCGTGCGCGAGTTCGTGCACAAACACGGCTTTGCAAAATTCTACGAGGCCGGCACGGGCGTCGCCCATCAGGTGATGGTGGAAAAAGGCTGGATCGTTCCCGGCTCGCTTTCAGTGTGCAACGATTCACACGCCTGCTCGGGCGGCTCGGTCGGCGCGCTGGCGCTTGCCGTGGGCGAAACCGAGATCGGTTTTTTGTGGGCGATAGACCGGCTTTGGTTTCGCGTGCCGACAACGCGCAAGATGATATTGAGCGGACGCTTGCGGGACGGCGTCTACGCCAAAGACCTCATGCTCGTTATCGCGCAGCAACTCGGAGTGCTCGGCGCCTTGTACGAAATACTGGAGTTTCATGGCGATGCGGTGGCTACGCTGTCGGTTTCGGAGCGGTTCACGCTGTGCAACATGGCGACCGAAGTCGGCGCCAAGGGCGGTGTGTTTCCGTTCGACGCGGTCACTGCGGAGTACATGCAGGGCCGGGCGCAGTTACCTTACGCACCGGTGTTGCCGGACCCCGACGCGCAATATTGCGCCGAGATGCACTTTGACTTGAGCACGCTCGAGCCGATGATCGCGCTGCCGGGCCGCGAGGATTCCGGCGTTCCCGTATCGACTGTCGCGGGGCAGCATATCGACCAGGTATTCATCGGTTCATGCACGAATGCCCGCGCCGACGATCTGCACATCGCAGCGCGCATTCTCAAGGGCAGGAAGGTGCATCCGGGTATCCGGCTGATCGTCACGCCCGCCTCCCGCCAAGCGGAACTCGAAGCGCTCAGAAGTGGTGACATTGAAGCGCTGGTGGAGGCTGGCGCCATACTGATGCCGTCGGGATGCGGCGTTTGCGCCGGCACGCATCAAGGGGTGGTGGCAGACGGCGAGCGTTGCCTGTCCACCAGCAACCGCAACATGCCGGGCCGCATGGGTAACAGAAATTCCGACATTTTGCTGTGCAGCCCGGCAACCGCCGCCGCGAGCGCGCTGGCGGGTTGCATCGCGGACCCGCGGCTGGTCGGATAAAGCGCAGTGCGCACGCCCTGATTTCGCCACCGCTGCATTTATTGCGTTGAGTATAAGGAGCAGTAATGCCCATCAAACGCGGCAATCCGCCGGGTATGAAGAATGTGCGGGCGACCGTTTACAATCACTACGTGCGGGTCGACCAGCCGAGAAGCATGATCTTCGTCTCGGGCCAGGTCGCCCGCGATAACGACGGCAACCAGGTCGGTACGGGCAGCATGCTCGAGCAAACCCGGCAGTGCCTGCGCAACATCGAGAAGAGTCTCGTGGCCGCCGGCGCGTCGATGTCGGACGTGGTGTGGACGACCGTTTTCACCACCGATATCCGCGAGTTCAAGCAGATCGTCGCGGCGCGCGAGGAGTTCTTCAAGGACAATCTGCCGACCAGCACCATGGTCGAAGTCAGCCATCTCGCCGATCCGGGGCTGCTGGTGGAGATCCAGGTGATCGCGGCGATTTAGCAGTGCGCTGATTAAACCTCCGTTCGCCCTGAGGTATCGAAGGGCGGAGCATTGTTGCCCGCCGAAATATTGTTCGTGCTTCTATACATCAGCACGAACGGATGGCACACACGCTACGCGGCGTCAGCGTTTGATGCGTTGGCGCGTGTCTTCAACGACCATGCCGAGCAGCTTGTCGATATCGGCTTTCAATTTCGCCAGACCGGCGGTGGCGCGAAACGTCTGCGTATCCATGAAGAGTTTCTTGTTGACCTCGATCTGCACGCTGTCGACGCCGCGCGCGGGTTTGCCGTGGCGGCCGATCAATACGTTGCCGACGTAGGGATCGTTGACGTTGACGCTGTAGCCCATGCCTTGCAAAGTGTCGACGACCAGCGTCAGAAATTCCGGCGAAGTGGTTTTGCCTTTTAGATCGCCGATGCAGAAATCCGGGCGCGGCCTGCCGGCGTCGGGATGCGTGGGCGCGCCGACCGCGGACATGCAGTGGCATGAAATCTGCCGCACCACGCCAAAGCGCGCGTGCAGGTCCTCGACTATGCGCTTCAATTCGGCGTGATAGGGCCGATAGTATTTCGCGAGGCGCTCCTCGATTTCCGCGACCGCAAGCTTGCGTTCCTGAAACGGCTCGCCGTGGCGCGACTTGCTCTTGATGAGGCCGAGACCTTCGAGCGTGCGCGGCGTTGGCTTCAATGCCACCGGCCATTCGCCAGCGACGACGGCGGGATCCATGTCGAGTTCGTCGCGGTTGACGTCGATCCAAGTGTTGGGGAAAGAGCAGTAGAGCAATGTCGCGCCAACGAGCGGCGCGCCGGCGTATAAATCCTCGACGTACATCGACACGTTGTCGTGCACGGTCGTGAACGGCAGCGGCGAGCGGTACTCGCGCGGATACTCGCGCCCGCCGCGCGATACGTCTACAATCAACGGCACGGGGGCGGCGGTTGGTTCATAACGCAGATAGAGCCCGGGTTCGACATGTATCATCGTTTGTCCAATAACGTTGCACCGGAGAGTGTCGAGATCATAGTGCAAGTGGAGCGGCCTTGAAACGATTGTTGCTGCTTATCGCGTGCGCGTGGGGCGCTGGTACTGCGGTCGCTGCGGAATATCCGTCGCGGCCGGTGCGTTTTCTGGTGCCCTATACGCCGGGCGCGATCAATGATTTCATCGCCCGCCTCATCGCCCAGAAACTCGCCGTGGCGTGGGCGCAGCAGGTGATCGTCGACAATCGCGCGGGAGGCGGCACCACCATCGGCACCGATATCGTCGCCAAGAGCGCGCCGGATGGCCACACATTGCTGCTGACACCCACCGCATTCGCGATCAATGTCGCGTTCTATCCGAAGCTGCCGTTCGACACGCTGCGCGATTTCGCGCCGGTCACGCAGATCGGGGCAGCACCCATGCTCCTGGTGACCAACGTGCAACTGCCCGCGAAGACGGTGAAGGAACTGGTGGCGCTCGCGAAGGCGCGCCCGGGACAGCTCGCGTATGCGTCCACGGGCAGCGGCGGTTCGGCGCACCTGATGGGCGAAGTGTTCAAAGCGATGGCGGGCATCGATGTCGTGCACGTGCCGTACAAGGGGTTGGCGCCCGCGCTTACCGACGTGATCTCGGGGCAGCTCGGCTACACTTTCGGCACCCAGCTGGCGCTCGAAGGTCCGTTGAAGAGCGGACGCCTGCGCGCGCTCGCAGTCACCGGCAAGACGCGGCTGCGCACCGCCCCCGAACTGCCGACCATCGCAGAATCCGGCTATCCCGATTACGCGATGACCGCGTGGTGGGGCGTGGCGGTCGCGGCGCGTACGCCGCCGGCGCTCGTGAACCGGCTGCGCGACGACATCGTGCGCGTGCTCGATGAGCCCGAGGTGCGCGAGCGCCTCACCGCGCAGGGCATCGAACTCGCGGGCACTACCCCGGCCGAGTTTGCGCGTTTCCTGCGCGATGAAATCGCGCGCTGGGGCAACGCCGTGCGCCAGTCCGGCGCGCGGCCGGATTGACATCCACGACGGACACTGCGAAGCGGGGCGGGGCTGCCAAGACGCTCAATTTGCAGATCGCATAAAATGCAGCGCTCTTTTTAGGACAAGTTGCATGATGTACGGCTTTTAGAGAGGTGCAGGTCATCGAACGCAAACAAATCGGGCTCGCCGTTGTCGGGTCGGGCCGCATCGGCACGCTGCGCGCCAAACTCGCCGCGGCGCACCCGGCGGTGAATTTCATCGCTGTGTCGGACGTCGATCGGGGCGCGGCGCAAAAGCTTGCGCAAGCGGTCGGCGCGCAGGTGGCATCGGCGAGCAATGACGAAATCATCGCGCGCCCGGAAGTCAATGCAGTCATCGTCTCCACCAGCGAAGGCGAGCATCTAGCACCCGTGCTGAAGGCGATCGAACTCGGCAAGCCGGTGCTGGTGGAAAAGCCCATCGCGCTCACGCTCGCGGATGCGGACCGTATCATAGCGGCGGCGGCGAAGGCGAAGGTGAGCCTGCGCGTGGGTTACAGCCGGCGCTTCAAGGATCGTTACCTGGTCGCGAAAGAGCAGATCATCCAGGGGCGGGTCGGCAAAATCGTCGGCGGTGCTGCGCGCGTGTTCAATTCGCGTGCGCAGGCGCTGGCGATGATGAAGCGCAATCCCGCAGCGACCCCGGTGGTGGACGCGCTTACGTATTACGTCGACCTCATGAACTGGCTGTTGGAGGGCAACGCGCCGGTGGAAGTTTTCGCGCGCGGGCAGAAAGGCGTGTTGAAGGCCGCCGGCTACGACGTCGACGACGTGAACTGGTCGATCGTGACTTATGCGGACGGCGCGGTGGTCAGTCTGGGCGTGAGCTACGCGCTACCGGAAAAATATCCGGCGCTCGGCCACGCGGCGCGCGTCGAGATCCTCGGCACCGAGGGCGTGATGATACTCGACGACGATCACACCGATCAGTTGATGTACAGCAACAAGGGCGTGCCGCACGTCTATCTGCCCGATCACAACGTCAATATGGTGTTCCTGTCGAGCGGCACCCCCGGCGATTGGGCGCTCGGCGATTTCTGGGGGCCGATTGCAAACGAGACGCGCGCGTGGCTCGACCATCTGGCGACGGGCAGACCGTGCGTGCACGCGACCGCCGAGGACGCGCGCCGCAATCTCGAAGTCACGCTGGCGATACAGCGAGCGGCGGCGAGCGGCAACACCGTCAAGCTGCCGCTGGCGGGGTAGAAAGAATAAGGATGAAGGCGGAAGGATGAAGGATGAATGAACAATCGATCGCGATGACCGTACGCCAACTTTGGAGTATGAGGTTTGAAAATTTCATCCTTCATCCTTCATCCGTCATCCTTTGCCTCGCATTCGCGTCACCAATTGCAGGAGCGTTGGCGCAGAATTATCCCAGCAAGCCGATTAGAATGATCGTGGCCTATCCGCCCGGCGGCGGCACGGACATCGTCGGACGCATGATTGCGCAGAAACTTGGCGAGAATTTCGGGCAGACGGTTGTCATCGACAATCGCGGCGGGGCGGCAGGCAATATCGGCAGCGAGATCGCCACCAGGTCAGCGCCAGACGGTTATACGATTCTGATGGGCAATGTAGCGCCCAATGCGATCAACGTCAGTCTCTACTCAAGGCTTGCTTACGATCCGGTCAGGGATTTCCAGCCGGTAAGCCTCGTTGCGTCGACGCCGAACATACTGGTCGTGCATCCGTCACTGGCGGTGACAACAGTGAGCGAGCTGGTGGCGTTCGCCAAAACGAAGCCCGGCACGCTCAATTACCCATCGGCCGGACTCGGCAGTTCATCGCATCTTGCGGGTGAGTTGCTCGACAGCATTGCGGCGGTGAAAATGGTGCATATTCCGTACAAAGGCGGCGGCCCGGCGCTGACGGATCTCCTGGGCGGGCAGGTGCAGTTGATGTTCGCGACCATGCCCGCCGCGATGCCGCATGTCAGGTCGGGCAAGCTGCGCGCGATCGCAGTCACCAGCGCCCGGCGCTCGCCGGCGATGCCCGAGCTGCCGACCATCGGCGAAACGCTGAAGGGTTACGAGGCGTCGACGTGGTACGGCGTGCTCGCGCCGGCGCGCACGCCGCGCCCGATCGTGATGGCGCTGTACGGCGAAATCGTGAAAATTCTTGGCGTCGCGGGAACCCGCGACAAACTGCTCGTGCAGGGCTTCGAGCCGGTCGGCGGCACGCCCGAGGAATTCGCCGCCTACATCAAGGCCGAGATCGTGAAGTGGGGCAAGGTCATAAATGCTGCGGGGATCAAGGCCGAGTGACGAAGTATTTTGCATGCCGGCCGCCGCGCGACCGGGTGGCGGCTTTGGACACCGCATGAATGTTGCGTATATCATACGGGGCAGGCGGTGTATAGGCCGGCAGTTTGTCCCGAAAGGATCACAGCGCCGTGGCACGTAAGAAAGACAGGCTTGCAGTGCTGTTCGCCGATGTCAGCGACAGCATGCGCCTCTACGAAAAAATGGGTGATACGGCGGCGTTCGGCCAGGTCAAGGATTGCCTGCAGATACTCACCGAAGCCACGCGCCAGTTCGGCGGCTGGGTGATCAAAACCATCGGCGATGGCGTGATGTGCGCATTTCCCGACGCCAACGCGGCGGCGCAGGCGGCGTGCGAAATGCAACTGCGTATCGCTCAGCGACCGGCGTCGCGGGGCAAGCCCAAAATCACCATCGGCATCGGATTCCATTGCGGCAACGTCGTGCGCGAGGGTCAGGACGTGTTTGGCGATACCGTCAATATTGCGGCGCGTATCGCCGGCTTGGCGACCGCCGGCCACATCACCCTGACCGGCGCGACCGCCGCACAGTTGTCGCCGGCGCTGAGTTCCCGGGTGCGCAAGCTGACGGCGTTGGTGGTCAAAGGCAAGCAACAAGCGATCGACGTCCACGAATTCAACTGGCAGGATAACGGTCGGGAGACACGCGTGTCCGGACGCGCGGGCAGTCTCGCCGACATGGTCGAGGCGCGCCTGCGCATCGAGTACCGGCGTAAAAAATACGTGTTCCGCGACACGCTGACGCTCGGGCGCGATGACACGAACGACATCGTGATCATCGATCCGATGGCGTCGCGCAACCACGCGCGGATCGAAAAACGCATGGACAAGTTCGTGCTGATGGACCAGAGTTCCAACGGCACTTATGTCACAATCACCGGCCGCAAAGTAATTGAGTTGCGCAGGGAGGAATTCGTGTTGTACGGCGATGGCAAGATTGCATTCGGCGATTCGCCCGCCGACCGGCCCAGCGTGGCGACGGTCATGTTTTTCTGCGAATCGCCGGAACAAAAATAGTCTGCGTGCGGATCGCGGCGCGCGCCGGCCGCCGCCGCGCGGGGGGGGGGGGCGGGCCAGGCAAATCGCCGCGCCCGGATATCGAGTAAGATTGGAGCCTGTCTCATCAATATCCGCGTGTGGATATTGATGAGACAGGCTCCCATGCCGGTCCGGCCACGCCGCCAGCATTCTTATAAAACCGCTTTTGACGAGAGGACATCATGGCAGCACGCACACCGAAAATCAAAAACACCATCGACAAGAAACATCGCAGGCTGACGCGCAAGGACATTCACGCCGCGGCCAAACGACTCAAGAACTGGGGTCGCTGGGGCAAAAACGACGAGATCGGTACGCTCAATTTCGTGACGCCGGAAAACATCGTCGAGGCGGCGCAACTGGTGACCCGGGGCAAGGTGATTTCGCTCGCACTCAACTACGATCAGAGCGGTCCGCAGGGCGGCAAGACCAAATACCCGGCGTTGGGCCGCTTCAATCCCATACACCTGATGACGCGCACCGGCACCGACGCCTATTCGGGCGTGCTCGATCACCGCAAGATCCGCGGCACCGACGACATCATCATCATGCCCCTGCAATGTGGCACCCAGTGGGACGGCCTTGGCCACATCATGTACTACGACTTCATGTGGAACGGCTATGACTGTCGCAACGTGACGAGCGCCGGCGCGCTCAAAGGCGGCATCGAGAAGACCAAGGAGAAAATGGCCGGCCGCGGCGTGCTGCTCGACGTGCCGCGCGCATTGGGTAAAAAATGGCTGCCGGACGGCTTCGCGGTGACCAATGAATTGCTCGATTTCACGGCCAACAAGCACAAGGTGGAAGTGAAGCGCGGGGACTTTCTGCTGGTGCGCACCGGGCACGTCGAGCGCAAGTTCGCCGACAAGAACTGGGACGGCTACTCGGGCGGCGACGCGCCGGGGCTCGCCTTCGAAACGCTCGACTGGCTGCACGCAAAAGAAGTCGCGGCGATCGTAACCGACACCTGGGGCGCCGAAGTGCGGCCCAACGAGACCGAAGACACCAATCAGCCATGGCACTGGATCGCGATTCCGATCATGGGGCTCACCGTCGGCGAGATTTTTGATCTCGGCGCGCTGGCGAAAGACTGTGCGGCGGACAAGCGCTACGAGTTCATGTTTGTGGCGCCCGCGCTGCCGATAACCGGCGGCGTCGGCTCGCCGGTCAATCCGTACGTTATCAAGTGAGGCGTGAGGGGTTGGGCGTGAGGCGGGCGTTTGGCGCCGGCTCGGTGTTCCTGCTCGCGGCGCTAGCCGCGGCAAATATCGCTCACGCGCAAAGTTTTCCGAGCCGCCCGATCAGGTTCGTAGTGCCGTGGCCGCCGGGCGGACCGCCCGATGCGGTCGCGCGCCTCATCGGTCAACGCATCGGCGAAGCGCTTAAGCAGCAGGTGGTGATCGACAACCGGCCGGGAGCGAACAGCATCATAGGGACGGAAATGGTGGCGCGCAGCGCGCGCGACGGTTACACGTATCTGGTGACGACCGGATCGCACACGACCAACGCAGCACTACATGCAAAGCTGCCGTACGACACGCTGAAGGATTTTGCCGCGCTGACGCAGATCGGCGAATCCGCCGGCATGGTGATCGGCGTGCATCCGTCGGTGCCGGCAAAAAACGTGAAAGAACTTGTGGCGCTTGCCAAATCAAAACCGGGCCAGCTCACGTTCGGCTCGGCGGGCAACGGCAACACGCTGCATCTGGCGGGAGAATTATTCAAGGCGGCGACCGGTACCAGCATTACGCACGTGCCGTACAAAGGCGCGGCGCTCGCGCTGAACGATCTCATGGGCGGGCATATCGACATGATGTTCGCGAGTCCCCTGTCGATGGCGCCGCCGATCAAGGCGGGCAGGTTGCGCGGCCTCGCGCAGATGGGGGAGCGGCGCTCCCACGTGCTGCCCGACCTGCCGACGCTAGACCAGTTGGGCGTGCATGGCGCACACATCGGCGGCTGGTACGGACTTTACGCGCCGGCGAAGTCGCCTAAGGAAAACACCGACCGCGTACTGGCCGAAGTATTGAAGGCGCTGAAGGAATCCGACATCCGGCAAAAGATCGAAAATCTCGGCGCCGAGCCGGTGGGCCTGGCGCCCGACGAGTTCATGCGTTTTCTCGTTGCGGATATCGACAAATACAAGAAGCTCGCGCAGCGGATCAATCTTAAGATTGATTGAAGGAGTGAAGGAGTGAAGGAGTGAAGGTTTCCCTCCCTCTTGGCCAAGGGGGAGGGACAGGGAGGGGGTGTTCACCCATTCACTCATTCACTTCTTCACCTGTTCTATATATCGGCGTTCATCGGCGGCTAATTGATGTTTTAGATTTTTGAGATGTGTTCTAGTTGAATGGAGTAGATAAGCATGTCAGACGGCAGTCAGCGTTACTGGTTCCAGTATTTTCCCGAAAGTTTCATGTGGTCGCAGGGCATGATGATAGCAATCGAGATGGCAGAGCAGGGGTAGGCGCTGTGACTCGTTAGCCGCAGGCCCGTTTGCGGGAACAGCGCCCGCGCCCCAGCATGAAGGCACGGCAACAATTTAAGGAACGGAGAAAGCAAGCATGGCGGAGCATCAGAAGTACTGGTTTCAGTATTTTCCCGAGAGTTTCATGTGGTCGCAAGGGATGATGATCGCGATCGAGATGGCTCGCTGGGGCGGTTCGTCGATGAGCGAAGTTGACCGCGTCGGGCAGCGCCTGAAGGGCAAGGTCGGCGACAACGAGGCGTGGGGCGTCGAATGGGAGCGCGAAGCGCAGCGCATCGAACAGATGGGCGACGACGCGGCAGGCGAGAAACATCATTTCACCGCCGCGTCGCACTATCTGCGCGCCGCTACGTATTACTTCGTCGGCGAGCGTTTCGTCAAACCGGGCGCGAAGAAAACGGAGCTCTACCAAAGCTGCCTGCGCTGCTTCCGGCGCGGCATCAAGGTGCGCTATCCGAACATCGAGCGCGTCGAAGTGAGATACGAAGGCACCACGCTGCCGGCGTGGTTCATGAAGTCGCCGGTGGCGGGCAAGGCGCCGACCGTGTGTTTCTTCGACGGCCTCGACAGCGCGAAAGAATTGTCCATATTGTTCGGCGGCGTCGAGCTTGCGAACCGCGGCATCCACACGCTGGCGATCGACGGCCCGGGGCAGGGCGAGGCGCTGCGTTTGCAGAATATTCCGAGCCGCTACGATTACGAAGTGCCGGCGGCTGCGGCCTACGACTACGTCGCGGGCCGATCCGACGTCGATCCGAAACGCGTCGCGGTGATGGCGTTCAGCATGGGCGGCTACTACGCACCGCGCGCGGCGGCGTATGAAAAACGCTTCGCCGCCGGCGTGGCGTGGGGCGCGCA